>NZ_JBGOOD010000009.1:0-98281 GCF_041439475.1 Vibrio sp. 1S139 | reverse complement strand
GCTGAATCTGGTCGATAAATTTCGACGCTTTATCAATCTCACCACGGCTCAATGAAATACGAGCCAGCATTGAGTAACTGTGCAGGTGTTTACTTGGTGAGTGGTGACCAAGGATATCTAAGCCCTTGTAGCAACACTCTTCCGCTTCATCTAGTCGGTTCCAGCACCAGAAGATCTGAGCTCTAACACGGAGCAAAAATTCATGCAGAGGCACGTATTGAAGCTGATGCTCTTCGATCAATTTGAATGCGCTGTCTTGTAGCTCAAACGCAGCTTGAACATAACCTTGAGCAATCAGGATTTCGCTCTGTTGCAGAATCGCCCACAGAGCTTGATGGTAAACTTGATACTGACGTGCAAGCTTTTCAGTTTGCTGCATCATAGGCAAAGCACGGCTCAGGTTGCCCATTACGTGGTTTACTTCACCGACAACAGAGGTCGCAACAATGCGGCTACGATAAACGGTTGTGTTAAGCTGGCTTAACGAAAGCTCAGCCAATTCCAATGCTTTCTCAGGCTCATTGCTGTTGATGGCAACTTGGGCGCGCAAGGCGTTGTATTGGCCTTGCTGCTGAGTATCAAGTTCAATGTTTCGAGCTTGATATTGAGTCTCAGCCTCTTCCAACAAAGTCCCCACTTGATCATACCGGTGCTGACTTTGTGCCAGCCAAGCGCGCAGCATTGATAGCTTCGGCTCACTGTATAGTTGATCCGTAGTCAGTTGCTTGATCGCCATCTCTAGAGATGAAAGTTCGCCCTGGTTGAACATCGGCCAACCGTGTTCCGTCAAAATTTGAATGATCAGCTCTGGATCTTCAGCTCGTTGTGCATGTCGCAGTGCTTGATGAGGCGTTTTCTGTTTGATCCACGCTTTCGCGGCACTTCGGTGCAACTCAGCTTCTTGCTGTGGAATTCGAGCTTGGCGCTCGTGGGCAAGAAATTCGCCGAATAGATTGTGGAATCGGTACCAGTTCTTCTCGCCTTCAAGCGGGTAGATGAACAAGCCAAATCGATTGAGTGATTCGATCATACCCAGTGCGTCTTCACGCTGTGTAAGCGCGCAGACTAATTCGTCATTGAAATGATCAAGTACTGAACACTGCATCAAGAACTGTCGGGTTTCTTTATCCAGTAGATCGAATACTTCTTCAACCAAGTAATCCCAAAGGTGGGCATGGTTAAAGTGAGAGAAAGACTCTGCCGATTGAGCCAGCGTGCGTTTTTGATGTTGAGCTTGAAGGGCAATAAGCTGTAACGCCGAAGGCCACCCCTCAACATAAGTACAGATACTGCCAGCGGTGGTGTCATCTACGCCATCGGCGACACGTTGGTTGAAGAAGCGCGTTGTCTCTTCAGTATCGAAAGCCAGCGAATCGTTGCCAATCTCAATCATCAAATCACGAACGCGAAGGTTTGCCGTGCCAAGTGGTGGAGTGCCACGGCTAGTCACAATAAGCGTCAGGTTGTCAGGCATATGCTTGAGGAAAAAGCGCATCGCCTCGTGAATGTCATCGTTATTAACTAAGTGATAGTCATCCAACACAAGAAAACATTCTTGGTGGAATTCAGACATCTCAGCAAACACTTCACTTAACAAAGAATGCAACGATGAAAACTGTCGTTTTTCTGCCAGCTTTTGGGCATTAGGGCAGGCATTTTGAGTCGCTTTGTTGAGTGATTGCATTAGGTAGTTGATAAAGCGAAAGGCATCGTTGTCGCTATCATCAATGCTGTACCAACCCACATTAGGTTTATCTACCAACCATTGTGCAGCCATGGTGGTTTTGCCGTAGCCCGCTGGAGAGCGGAACAACACAAGCTTATAGCAACCTGCATTGTGAAGCAGATCGAGAACCCTAGGTCGTAGGATTGCATTATGTAAGCGGCCGGGACGAGTCAGTTTCGAAGGGATCCACATGTCGAAGTTTTTCACCTATTCCGTGGCTTATGTTCTGGATTACCTCAATCTATCGTTGAGTGTAATCGAATGACATCAGCCTAATTACTTAAGTCTTCAATCATATTACGTGAAGCAAAACGGCACCGACTATGATCCTCCTCAGAAACCTTGCACTCCTGCATGTTTTTAGGCTTCTACGCCCTTTATTTGAGACTTTGCTCACGTTGCGGGTTGGTTTGTGAATGTGACTTCCTTCATTCCAACACGTGAATCTATGCAAAAGATGAGAGGACGAAATTATTTTCGTGATCTGAATATCAAATTTGATAATGACTTTAATCCGGTTAAATAAAAGTCACATCAATTGAAGGTAAGTTATCGAACGGGAGCTTGTGATCTTAGTCACTTCAAGTTTTTGTTCGAAGTCAGAACATGAGAGTCAGATCACTAACCCTATGTCGGTACGCCCCCTACGCCCTACCATCTACTCCTAGTTTGTTGCGTTAGCGGGAGGATGTTTAGTTAATGGTGACCATGCACGATATGTCACAGATGAATTAGAACTATTAAAAGCGAGATTTCTGAAATGAAACCAACTCAGCAAAAAACTTTCGATAAAGTGTCGTTCCAAGAAAGCGTTAAGAAGCATTTATCTGCAACCTACGCAACAACGATTGAAAACGCAGATAGCCGCGCATGGTACCTAGCAATGGGGCGTGCGCTAGCAGAACTCACAACATTTGATCTGTTAGAAACTGAAAACGATGAAAAAATTAAGAACGCGAAAAGCGTTAACTACCTTTCATTAGAGTTTTTGATTGGTCGTTTAACAGGTAATAACCTGATCAGCATGGGTCTGTATGAACAGATCACTCATGCAATGGAAGAGCTAGGTCAAAACCTAACTGATCTTCTAGAAGAAGAACGCGACCCATCACTAGGTAATGGTGGTCTTGGTCGTCTAGCCGCTTGTTTCATGGATTCTTGTGCCGCTCAAGAATATCCAACAGTGGGCTACGGTCTTCACTACGAATACGGTCTATTCAAACAGTCTTTCCAAGACGGTCGTCAACAAGAAGCTCCTGACGCATGGCGTGGTGTTGAAGGTTACCCATGGGAAGTGGCTCGTCCAGAACTAGCACAACACATTGGTTTTTACGGTCATGTAGAAGTTGAATACATCGACGGCAAAGAAGTTCGTACTTGGGTTCCGGGTATGGAAGTGAAAGCAATGCCTTGGGATCTACCTATCGTAGGTTACGAGTCAAACACGGTTTACCCATTGCGCCTTTGGGAATGTCAGGCAATCGCACCATTCTCACTAGCAAGCTTTAACAACGGTGACTACTTTGAAGCGCAACACTCGCTAATCGATGCAGGTAACATCACTAAAGTACTTTACCCGAACGACAACCACGAGAAAGGTAAGACACTGCGTCTAATGCAGCAGTACTTCCACTCAGCAGCGTCTGTTCGCGATATTCTACGTCGTCACGAAGCAGCAGGTTTCTCTCTAGAAGATCTGCCTAAGCAAGAAACGATTCAACTGAACGATACGCACCCAACGATCGCTATCCCTGAATTGATGCGCATCCTGATCGATGAAAAAGGTTTAACTTGGGACCAAGCTTGGGAAATCAGTGCTCATACGTTCGCATACACGAACCACACACTACTTCCAGAAGCATTAGAGACTTGGTCTGAATCTTTGATCAAACGTCTTCTTCCACGTCACATGGAAATCATTTTTGAAATCAACCACCGCTTCATGCAAGAAGTTCGCAAGATGTGGCCTGGTGACGGTGAGAAGCAAGCGAAGCTTTCTATCATCCAAGAAGGTTTCCACCGCATGGTTCGTATGGCAAACCTATGTGTGATTGGCTCTTACAAAGTAAACGGTGTAGCTGCGCTTCACTCTCAACTGGTTAAGAAAGACTTGTTCCCAGAGTTCAACGAAATCTTCCCAGGCAAACTGACTAACGTAACGAACGGCATCACGCCACGTCGTTGGTTGAAGTTCTGTAACCCAGGCCTATCTACGCTAATTACTGGCAAGATCGGCACTGAGTGGCCAGCAAAACTTGAGCAGCTAGAAGGCATCGCTAAGTTTGCAACAGACGCGAAATTCCAAAAAGAATTCATGGCTGTTAAGAAAGAAAACAAACAGCGCCTTGCTGATTGGGTTCAAGAGAACATGGGTATCGAGCTAGATACTAACGCTATCTTTGACGTTCAAATCAAACGTCTTCACGAATACAAGCGTCAGCACCTAGATTTGCTACACATTCTATCTCTGTACCACCGTATTCTTAACGAACCTGGTTTCGAGTGTGAGCCACGCGTATGTTTCTTCGCAGCGAAAGCAGCACCGGGTTACCACCTAGCGAAAGAGATCATCTTCGCGGTTAACAAGATTGCAGAGAAGATCAACAACGACCCTCGCATCGGTAACAAACTGAAAGTGGTATTCATTCCTGACTACCGTGTAAGCATGGCTGAAATCATCATCCCTGCAGCAGACGTTTCTCAGCAAATCTCACTAGCGGGTAAAGAAGCATCTGGTACGGGCAACATGAAGATGGCTCTAAACGGCGCGCTAACTATCGGTACGATGGATGGTGCAAACGTTGAGATTCGTGAAGAAGTGGGTGATGAAAACATCTACATCTTCGGCCTAGACGTTGATGGTGTTCAAGCACTGAAAGCTCAGGGCTACAACCCATACGACTACTACAATGCAGACCCACTACTGAAAGCATCTCTAGACCTATTGACTGGCGATGAGTTCACTCCAGGTCAACCAGGCCTTCTACGTGCAACGTTTGATAGCTTGCTAGACGGTGGTGACCCTTACCTATGTCTTGCTGACTTCGCGTCTTACGTGAAAGCGCACGAAGACATGGGCACGCAATACAAAGACCAAGCAGGTTGGGCTAAGAAAGCAATTCTTAACACAGCATTGGTTGGTAAGTTCACATCAGACCGCTCTATCCGCGACTACGTGAACAACATCTGGAAACTTGAAGCGGTTAACCGTTAATACTTCCAAAGTAGCCAAGGCAGTTTCTGCCTTGGCTCAATTAGCTTGTGAGCAAACGAAAGGCTTAAAGGTTTCGTTTATAAACAAGCTGCTTACAAACCGATTGTCACAAGCTAATTGAATAGTAAAAATTAAATTAACAACCCTACAAAATAGAAAGCGTCAGAACGTTTTCGGAGAGAGCGATGAAAGAACAGACCGTATTAAAACAAGTCGCAGAAATGGCAAACATTGCCGACAGTTACGTTAGTGCGTGGGGCGATGAAGCACAAGTATCAGACGAGACGATCACGTCTCTATTGGCTTCGTTGGGCTACGATACAAGCAGCGATGATGCACTGCTTAAGTCAGCAGAAAGAAAACACAAAAAAGATGTACTAGACCCAGTTCTTGTCTTGCGTGACGGTGAGCCAGTAGAAGTGGCGCTTAATCTAGGTGTAAGTGCTCGTGAAAGTGAGTTCAGCTGGCGCTTAGAAACCGAGCAAGGAGAGTTACTTGAAGGCTATCTTCAATCTCAAGTCATTCGTGACGAGCGTGCCGAGGGTGGCCCTTTAGTGTTTGCATTGCCAAGTGATTTGGCATGGGGTTATCACAAGCTGATTGTGAGTCGTAAGCGCCGTAAGAAGCCTTACGAGATGACATTGATAATTACGCCAAAAGCGTGTTTCAAGCAATCACCAATCGAGCAAGGCAAAAAGCTTTGGGGACCAAGTGTTCAACTTTACACACTAAGAACTCAGCACAACTGGGGTATTGGTGATTTTGGCGACCTTAAACAGCTTGTTGCTGATATCGCTTCTCGTGGTGGTGATTTTGTTGGCCTAAACCCAATTCACTCATTGTTCCCAGCGAACCCAGAAGGCGCGAGCCCATACAGCCCGTCGTCACGTCGTTGGTTGAACATCTTATACATTGATGTGAGCTCAGTACCTGAATTCGCATTAAGTGCTGAAGCACAACAAACGGTAGGCAGCGCTGAATTCCAACAGCGTTTACAAAAAGCTCGTGAAGCGCACTGGGTAAACTACACCGAAGTGTCTGAGCTTAAGATGAGAATCCTGCCTCTGTTATTCGCAGAATTTAAGACTCGTCATCTAGACAAGAACAGCGATCGTGCACAAGCGTTCTTAGCGTTTGTTGAAGAGGGCGGTGAAAGCCTGATGCATCAAGCGGCGTTTGATGCTCTGCACGGTGAGTTACATGCTGAAGATTCAGGTATGTGGGGCTGGCCTGTATTCCCTGAGAAATACCGCACATTCGAAAGCCCAGCGACACAGAAATACATTAAAGAGAACCTAGAGAATGTTCATCTTTACATGTACCTGCAATGGCTAGCAGATTGCCAGATCAACGATGCACAGTCTCTTGCAGAAGAGAAGGGCATGGCTGTTGGCCTGTACCGTGACTTAGCGGTAGGTGTTGCAGATTCAGGCAGCGAGACTTGGGCTGACGAAGGCAACCTAGTGATGGATGCGAGCATTGGTGCTCCACCTGATATTCTTGGTCCTTTGGGTCAGAACTGGGGTCTACCTCCGTTAAACCCAGAAGTGCTTCAAGAAACAAGCTACGACGCTTACATCAAGCTACTTCGTGCGAACATGAAGCACTGTGGTGCACTGCGTATCGACCACGTTTTAGGTCTACTGCGCTTGTGGTGGATTCCAAAGGGTGAGAACGCAACTAAGGGCGCGTACATCTACTACCCAGTACAAGATATGCTGTCTATTCTGGCGCTTGAATCTCACCGTTACCAATGTAGCGTTATCGGTGAAGATTTAGGAACGGTACCGGATGAGATTGTCGACATCCTTGCAGATGCTGGCGTGCACTCTTACAAAGTGTTCTTCTTCGAAACATCAGAAGATGACGGTGGTTTCATCTCACCAAAACACTACGCATCACAATCGATGGCGGCACTTTGTACTCATGATATGCCAACGCTTCGCGGCTTCTGGCATTGTGATGACTTGAAAATGGGTCAAGAGATTGGTTTATACCCAGATGCAGAACAGCTAGAAACCTTGTTCGACGACCGTCTGGAGTGCAAGCAAGGTATCTTAGATTCAGTAGCATGGCATGGTTTCCTACCAGAAGGTGTGGGCCGCGATGCGAGCCAAGTACCGATGGACTCTTACCTTGCTGAGGCACTTCAACTGCACGTAGCGGCTGGTGGTTCAACACTACTGAGCGTTCAGCTAGAAGATTGGCTAGAGATGGACAAGCCAGTAAACATTCCTGGCACGGTTGATGAATACCCTAACTGGCGTCGTAAACTATCAATGAACTTGGACGAAATATTTGCTCACGAAGGCGTTAATCGTATCGCTTCTAAGCTGACTGACGTTCGAGAAAAAGCCGGTAAGTAATGACGTGAGTGACTTGAAATTAGGTGGTTTTTTGCTTACGCCGTACGAAACTACAACCTCGGTCACTCAATAATGAATGCTCATCTGGTAGAATAAACCGTCGTTATATTGCCCGCACTAATAGCGGGCATTTTTGTATTATGTTTTTTGGATGTTTGGTTAGGGAGAAACGTTTTGGAACTAAGTTCGATTTCAAAGCAAAAACAAATATATACCCAACTATCACAGGCTTGTTTCACAGACCCATTCGCGTTTTTAGGGCCATACCTACCTTCTGAGCAAGGTGCATTACGTGTGTGGATTCCTGGGGCAGATAAAGTCGAGTTGATTGTTGGAAAGGAACCTCGTATTGAGTTAGCGCGAGAGGGTGAAAGTGGTTTCATTCTTAAGCAAGAGAGAGACTTACGTTTTACTCACTATAAGCTTGCGGTTGATTGGGCTGGCGTAGAACAGATCATCGATGATCCTTACCAGTACCACGATCTGTACGCGAGTTATGAAGATCTTCATACACCGAAAGATATGTATCATCACATGGGGGCTCAGTTTATTACGCTAGAGCGTGATGGACAGACGATTTCAGGTACGCGTTTCTTGGTGTACGCACCGCATGCAACTGCGGTAAGCTTGGTGGGTAACTTCAACGCTTGGGATGGTCGCCGCCACCCAATGCAACGCCTAGATTACGGTATGTGGGGCTTATTCATTCCTGAACTGGAAGAAGGCGCTCAATACAAGTTTGAATTAAAAGGACCAAATGGCGAAGGCTTACCACACAAAGCTGACCCATGGGGTTTCTACTCTGAGCAATACCCATCGTTCTCATCTGTAACTTACGATCACGCTCGTTACCAGTGGCAAGATACTCAATGGCAAAATCGCCCGGTAACGCAAAAGCGCAAAGAAGCGCTTTCGTTCTATGAATTGCATGCAGGTTCTTGGAAGCGTAACGCTGAAGGTGAATTCTTAAATTATCGCGAGCTTGCGGCAGAGCTGATCCCATACCTAACGGATCTTGGCTACACGCACGTTGAACTAATGCCAGTTTCAGAACATCCATTCTACGGTTCTTGGGGCTATCAGCCTGTAGGTCTATTTGCACCGACTAGCCGTTTTGGCTCTCCAGATGATTTCAAATACTTCGTCGATCAATGTCACCAAGCGGGTCTTGGCGTTGTTCTGGACTGGGTTCCTGCTCACTTCCCAAGTGATGATCACGGCCTAGCAAACTTCGATGGTACGCCATTATTCCATGATCCAGATCCACGTCGTGGTTGGCATCAAGATTGGAACTCGTACATTTACGATTTAGGCAAAGAGCATGTTCGTCGTTTCTTAGTTTCTAATGCACTGTACTGGTTCGAGCAATTCCACATTGATGGCATCCGTGTTGATGCGGTTGCTTCGATGTTGTACCTCGACTATTCGCGTAGCCATGACCAATGGATCCCGAATGCGGATGGCGGCAACGAAAACTACGACGCTATCGCAACCCTTAAGTGGATGAACGAAGAAGTGTATAAACACTTTCCGAATGCGATGACGATTGCTGAAGAATCAACGGCTTTCCCTGGTGTTTCAGCACCGACTTTTATGGGCGGCTTAGGTTTTGGCTTTAAGTGGAACATGGGTTGGATGCACGACAGCTTGTCTTACATTCAAGAAGACCCAATCAACCGTAAATATCACCACGATACGATTACCTTCCCACTGGTTTACGCACACAGTGAGAATTATGTATTGTCTCTGTCTCACGATGAGGTGGTTTACGGTAAAGGTTCTATCCACAACAAGATGCCTGGTGATGAATGGCAGCAAACGGCAAACCTACGTGCTTATATGGGTTACATGTATGCGCAACCAGGTAAGAAGCTGAACTTCATGGGTGCAGAATTTGGTCAGACGGCTGAATGGAACCATGACGACCAGCTGCAATGGTTTTTGCTGGATTACGAGCGTCATCAAGGTGTTCAGCGTTTAACGAAAGACCTGAACAATCTGTACCGCTCTGAAGCTGCAATGCACGATCTTGATTTTGATCCGAAAGGCTTTGAATGGCGTCTACAGGACTCTGCTGAAGCGAGCATTCTTGCGCACGAGCGCATCAGTGAATCTGGTGAGCGAGTATTGATAGTGTCTAACTTTACGCCAGTGCCTCACGAGCATTTCCGCTTAGGTGTTCCTGCAAAAGGTGAATACGCATTGTTGTTGAATACAGACTCTGTCGACTATGCAGGCAGCGGTTTTGAAGTGAAGCAGACTGCTGAGATTGAATCTGTAGAAAGCGAAGGGCTAGACACATCGATTGAGCTGCGTTTGCCGCCGTTATCGACCGTTTTTTACAAGCTAAATTAGGTCTATAAGTTGAGCAGGTCATCGCTGCTCACTTTTCTGAAAGTCTAAAAAAGGGAACCCTAGGGTTCCCTTTTTCTATTTCAGTAAGCTGGTTAGCGTTACTTGAAGTTGGTGAGATAGAACATTGAGCGTCCGACTACCATTTCAAGGATTCGAACTGAGTTGTTGCCGAAACTGTCCAACATCTTTTCACGAAATTCGCCGTTCGAGCTGAGGTTAAATTGCTCAGGATTCTTGATTTGCGAAGCATGGAAAAACATCAATTTAATCACGTATCGAAACTGCTCATTATCTAGAGCGGCTTGCCAAGATTGGATAAAAAGCGCTTCCGATGAAAAGTCTAGACTGTCTATAACGATCGATAGCATGTGTTCGTGAAGTACTGAGCGAATAGCGCGGGTCGACGGATAATAGCCCTGAAGCGTCGTTAAACTAATGCCAATCTCTTGAGCAATCCTTGCATAAGTTAGTGCTTCATGTCCTTCAGCCAGAAAAAGGTTTAGTACGATCTCATCGTAGTTTTTTTGATTTTCTAGTTTCTGTACTTGAGTAATTCGAGCCATTACAAATCTCTATTGAGTGTAGCATTCTGTAAACGAGTATATTAAGAGCTTCTGAATTAAATCTCAAACTCCAAGGGTAAATAACTGGTCAATTTATCGTTAAATATAGTCAGTATTGTGTCATTGGTTCAATTATCAATCAGATTTTGGCATAAACAAAAACACCGCCCTATTGAGCGGTGTGTTATTTAAAGTCTTTGTTTATCTATGCTAATTCAGATGACTAGAACGGATACCAAAATAACTGCGGCTCTAGAATGCGTTTCGCAATGGCTAACACCACGATAAAAGCGATGACACCTAAACAAACAAAGTCGATACGTTTCAAAGGTGCATAGCTATACCAAGTGCGAGCTTTGTGTCGGCCAAAACCTCGTAACGTCATTGCGTTAGAGATCTCGTCTGCTCGGTCCAAGCTAGAGAAAATGAGCGGGCCTAGAACCTTAGCCACATTTTTGATTCGAGTAATTAGAGGCGCTTTCTTTGAGAGCTCTACACCACGAGCCTGTTGAGCATGCATGATATTGATGAAGTCTTTCTTAACTTCTGGCAAGTAACGCAGTGTTAAGCTGACCGCATAGGCGATCTTGTAGGGAACACCGATACGGTTGAGGCTCGCAGCAAACTCCGTTGGATGCGTTGTGAAGACAAAAATCAACGCTATCGGGAACATGCTCATGTATTTGAGCGTAACAGTGACTAAGTAAAACAGAGTCTCTTGGCTCAACGAGTAGTTACCCGGCAATGTCAGCAATAAGGTCTCGCTGCCGATGAGCTCAGTACCTTGCTGTGGAGCCAGTAGGTACATGAACAGAGCATTTAGGCTTAATACACTCGCCGTTCCTAATAACAAAGGCTTGTACACGCGTACAGGCACATTGGTCAGCTTTAGCAGGTATAAACCAGTCACAATAAGCAGTGCAATCAATCTTAGGTCGAACGTAGTTAAGACCACGGTTACCCAAGCTAAGAAGAGCGCAAATTTGGTGATGCCGTTAAGTGCATGAAGCGGTGATTTTGTATCAATGTAATTGATGCCGAATTTTACTTTTGATACGTTCATTGAGCGCTTCTCTCGTAGTCGATGAAGTACTGCATGAATGCGTTGGTGTCGTCGATTTTCATCATAGTCGCGAGTTCATAAATGCTGGTGGTACAAAGATTTGCGCGTTCTAACAGCGATGGCTGACTGAATACTTCCGTCATCGCGGCATTGGCAATCAGCTTGCTGTCAGCAATGACAATTGAGCGTGTGGTGTACTCTAGAACAAGGTGCATGTCGTGTGAAATGATCACGACGGTGATACCTAACTCGCGGTTAAGCTTTTGGATAAACGCCAGCATTGAGGTGTAGTTGCGGTAATCTTGACCCGCTGTTGGTTCATCCAAGATCAGAAGCTCTGGCTCCAATACTAAGATAGAAGCGATCGTTACGCGTTTTTTCTGACCGTAGCTTAGCGCTTCGATCGGCCAGTGGCGGAACTTACTCAGCCCACACAACTCAAGAGCATGCTCTACTTTTTCTGTGATCAGCTCTTCTGCAATGTTGCGGTTACGAAGACCAAAAGCAATCTCATCAAAAATCATATGATGAGAGATCATATGATTTGGGTTCTGCATCACGACACCGACTTTCTGGCTTCTTTCAAAGATAGAAAGCTCAGATAGGTCTTCACCATTTAGATAGGAAGAGCCTGAATCGGCATCGATCACACCCATGATGAGTTTAGTGATGGTAGATTTGCCTGAACCGTTTTTGCCTAAGATTGAAACGAACTCACCCTTACCAATCTTAAAGCTGACATCTTCGAGAGCGTTCTTTTCACCATCGTAAGAGTAAGTCAGGCCGTGGACCTCAAGCAAAGGTTGGTACTGCTTCTCGGCAACTGGAGTCGGGCGCTCTGCAAACCAAGCCTGAACCGCAGGGCGGAATCTTTTGTAATCGAGAGCTTTGAGGTTTGATAGCTTATCTTCACTGGTCAAAAGTGCTTTCGCTGCCTTCAGAGCAGATAAATAAAGTGGTTCACGAATACCGTGTGTTTCAAGCAGTTCAGAAGCTAAGATTTCATCGGGTGTCATGTCCGCGACAATTTCACCGCGCTCCATCAAGATCACTCGATCGATATCGCGATGTAGTACATCTTCAAGGCGATGCTCGATGATGACTATAGTCTTGTTGGTTTCTTTATGAAGTTGGTCGATGATTTCGATAGTCGCTTTACCCGTTTTCGGGTCAAGGCTAGCCAAAGGTTCATCAAACAACAGGATGTCAACGTCATCAACTAAGATGCCCGCTAATGACACGCGTTGTTTCTGGCCGCCGGATAAATCATGTGGTGAGCGATCAAGCATATCTGCTAAGTCGACCATTTTTGCTGTCGACTTAACCAGAGGGTACATATCAATGTTCGACACTAACTGATTTTCCAGTGCGAATGCGATGTCTTCGCCAATACTCAAACCGACAAATTGGCTATCAGTATCTTGTAATACTGTGCCAACCTGCTCGGTATAGTCGTGCATAGAAAAATCAGAAATGTTCTTACCGTTGATCTCTAGAGAGCCAGTCACCTCACCTTTGATAGCATGAGGAATCAGACCGTTAAGGCATTGACCTAGGGTAGATTTACCACTACCGCTTGGTCCAATAATGACGATTTTCTCTCCTTTCTCTATCCTTAGATTGATATTTTTTAGCGTCGGTTTATCCAGCGACTCATATCTAAAAGAGAAGTTCGAAAATGCTATAGTCATTATCGCTTATGCCTCAGTCAGGTTACGGCTTTGTTTGTTGCGTTTAGCGACTGATTTTAGGATCAGTAAGCCAACAACAGCGATCAGAACGGTGTTACCCGCAGCAATGATAGAGAGTTGAGTGAAGACTTTAGTAAACGGTTCTGCATAAAGGATGGTATCTAGGAATGCAGAGCAGCCGTAACCAACCACATTACCGGCAAGGGCAAGTACCACAAACAGCGCGAAGTCCTTCATAGGCAACTCACCTTGCTGAAGGCGGTTCTTGGTCAACATCGGGAATAAGCCGATAACCATGCCTACGATACCTGAGCCTAAAACCCAAGTTAACCACACCCCCCAGCCTGCGAACAGATCCGTTACCCAGTGACCGATAAAGCCAACTAAGAAGCCAACAATAGGGCCGAACAAAACAGAAAACAGTGCTAGAACTGCCATTGCTGGTTTCAATGTCGTGTTAGCAAACACTGGGACACCAAACATAGGTAAACCACCAATGCCGTACAGTGCAGCGCCAATGGCGATAACGACCACTGTTTTAGCTGAAAAGTTCATAGATAACCTCGAATTCTGAAAAATAAAGCAAAATAAAGAATAAATATTCGCCATTATTAATATGCGTCTCAATGAGAACGTTTTTTGGGCAAATATAAAAAATAAGGCGCGCATTATACAGTAGAACCCTTCCATAAGGGAAGGTAAGTGTCTAGATGTCTAAAATTCCATCTGAACACCTAAATATCGTGTAAAAAGCGTAATTTTACGGTTAATCCAGCAACAAAAAAGCCAGAGCGAGTCTGACTTTTTCATTCGTCTTAACAATGTGTTAAGCGGGTTCGTCACGTACCTTTGACCGTTTAGTGGTCTAGGTATAGATAGTTTTGCCAACTCTTCATGCGAATAAGGACCTTGCGCATGATTGAAACGTGGGTGAAGCTGTCAGAATAAACGGCAACTTCAACCGCGGTACCCATAGGTAAATGGTAGTCAGACAGGTCATCAGTGATGGTCATTTTAGCAAATACGCGTCCATTAGTACGAAGTGCATTGGTACCAATAAGTGTCCCGCGCGCTTGAATTTGACTCTCACCAATAGCTGGGATTATTTCATCAATGCGTCCTTTGAAAATCTTGCCTGGTAGTGCTCTGAATAAAAATTCAGCTTCGAAACCAGGATGCAGTCGTTGCAATGAGTTTTGTCTGAATGCTGCGATGTAGTATTTTTCTTCCGTATGGACAAATGTCATGACAGGAGCAAGAGGTAGCGGTACAGCCATTACGCCTGGACGCAGTGCTAGTTGTGTAACATATCCATCCGTTGGTGCTCTCACGACCGTTTGGTCAAGGTTGAATTGAGCCTTACGTAAGTCTGCAAGTAATCCTGCCACTGCGGTGTTCTCGCCACCAATTTCAGAATTTAGAGCGATCTGAGCTTGTTGTTGACTTGCTTCTGCTACTTTTACTGCTGCTTCCGATGCCTTATAAGCTTGTCTACGAGTATCCAATTGTTGTTCGGTAAACGCACCACTTTCAAAGCCACGCTTATAACGAGAAAATTCGCGTTGCGCTTTGTCTCTTTCTGCAATCGCTTTGATTTTAGCAGCTTCAGCTTCAGCAACTTGAGATTCAAGCCCAAGTGCTCCTTGGCTTGCTTCTTTTACTTTCGCTTCGAGCTTAGCGACTTCTGCTTCAAAAGGGATAGGGTCAATTTTAAAGAGGATGTCTCCTTTCTTTAAAGGAGAATTCGCCTCAACAGGAACCTCAATGACTTTACCTCTAACGCCTGAAACAATTGGAGTCGTTGAGTAAACTTGGTTGCCAAGTTGTGTGAAAGGATGGTTGTAGTTCATTAATAGGATCAATGTTCCTACGATGACCACACCACCGAGCACTGCGGTAGGCACTGTCCATTTGTTTAGTGGGATATTAAATACTTTGAAAATAGTGATACAAAGTGCCGCGTAGGTCATTATCAGTAGTAAATCCATTACTTAGCCTCCTGATCTTGAACGTTGTTTGACTCTTTTTTTGTGCTGCTTTGTTTAGTATTTGCTTGTTTGAGCTGTGCGATCTCTTCTTGAAGGGTGCTAACTTGATCGATTAAAACATCCACTCGGTGATGAATATCGTGCTGCTCTTCTTCGAGTTTTTCGAAGCCCCAGCCTCGGTCTTTCCGCCATAATGTTGCCCAAATCCATAGAAAGGGCCAAATTGTGTGCAAAGTGAATAGGCTAACCCAGCCTGAGACGTGAATTGCGTCTTGGTGAGGATGATTACGTTCTTTGGCTATTTCATAAGGGATATCGTGAATAACGATGATGCCGTAAAAGATTACTAATGCTACGAAAATAAGTAAGCCGAGCGCAAAGTAGTCTAAAAACATAACAGATCCTTGTAATGTTAGATATTAGTTATAAATATACTACGCTATCATCCAAGTAATTGTTATAAAAATGATTTACCGAGTTGAAAATAATGTGTTGTCGCTTCTAATGCGAATAAAAGCATTGATGAATCTTATAAAATCTCATCGCGTTTGAAGAGGCTATTTCGGCTTTCTGGTTGGTATTTCAGCTGAAATGATGACAGCTACGATTCTAAATGACGTGCATAACCACAAGGGATAAATACGGATGTATATAGGTGAATTGGCGGCCATTGGCGCTGCAATTGTGTGGGCATGTGCGACATGGATCTATGGGCAATTTGGACATCGCTTCTCTGCGATGCAATTGAACATTGTTAAGGGTGTAGTAGCCTCTGGCATGATGCTGTTGGTCATGCCGTTAATACCGATGCCTGAATTTGAATTGAGTACCAACCATTTTCTGATATTGGCAATTTCAGGTGTGATTGGCATTGCGATTGGAGATAGCGCCTATTTTGCGGCGTTGAAAAGAATCGGTGCCAATAAGACGCTGTTACTGGAATCTTTAGCCCCGCCTCTTTCTGGTGTGCTGGCATTAATGTTCCTGGGCGCTGTATTGACAGTGCAAAGTTGGCTCGGTGTCGTGATTACAACACTAGCGGTGACCTTCGTTGTCTTCCAGCCATCAAAATCGGCGAGCGGTGAATCGAATGACAAAGCACAGTGGGGTGGCATTGGTTATGGGCTTGTGGCGAGTGTTTGTCAGGCATCCGGTGTAGTGATTTCTCATTACGCGTTAGTGGCGGGTGATATCCCACCATTATTAGGTGCACTGATTCGTCTCACGATAGGTGTGTTTGCAGTAATGCTGATTATCCTTTTTGTTGAAAAGAAGCCGTATTCATCGATAAAAAGAGATTTATGGGAAATGACCAAGCTCGATAAACTGTGGTTATTAGGAGCAATCTTTGTCGGGACGTTTCTCGCTCTATGGCTTCAACAAGTGGCGTTGAAGAATGCTAACCCTGCGATTGCACAAACGTTGATAGCAACCAGCCCGGTCTTTATTTTGGTGATTTATGCGCTGAAAGGGGAGAAGGTGTCAAAGCAAAGTATCATAGGCACACTTGCCGCCCTTGCTGGTATTTCTCTGTTCTTTTATCAATAAGCAGTTGGCCTAAGCTACAGAGCTATATGCCACTACTCTGTACACACTTGATTACGGCCGTTGGCTTTAGCTCGGTATAGCGCTTTATCCGCACGGTAGAAGGTGCGTTGAGTATTCTCTCCGTCACGATGCAAAGTGATACCAATACTCACGGTCAAACCACGCTCCCCAAGTATTTCATGCCATCCAAATTGGAAGATGCGCTCTCGATAATTTTCAGAGTGCATTTCTGCCTTCGGAAGATCAGTGTTCTCTAGAATGACGAGGAACTCTTCTCCACCAAATCTGACACATGACGCGCCTCTAAACTTAAAGTATGAACGTAGCTCTTGAGACACACTAACAATCGCTTTATCGCCCACTAAGTGACTCAGTTCATCATTGATAGACTTGAAGTGGTCAATATCAATAACCATCAGCGCGAAAGAGGTACCGTGCAGAAGCATGTCTTTCAGTTTCACATCTAACCAGCGGCGGTTGTGCAACCCTGTTAATGGATCTGTGAATACGTCTTGTTGAAGCTGAGCCACCGCATTCTTGTGTTGTTCGGTTGTCTCTTTGAGCTCTTTGTTCTCTTGTTCAGAGAGAATGAGTTTGAGTTGTAACTCAAAACGAGACAGTCGGCGTAGCTGGCTTGCACCGAGTTCACTGATCGGGATCTGCTTCATCAGATCGGTTTCAATTCGGTAGCCTTTTTTCTCATAGCTTAGCGCTTCTTGAAAACGCCCTTGATTCATACACACATCACTCAGCGAATCGTAGAATCGTTTTGCAAGTACTGGCGACGAGTAGGCTTTCACGCGTTTGTCTGTGCTTGACAAAATCATGCTCGCGTAGTCTTGCTTGCCGGTTGCACTTAGGCAATGTGAGAGCTCTAGACGAGTCATGGTTGCAAGCCAGCTTGCTTGAGTGCTGTTGGCTGGGTATTGAACCTTAGACAGACAGCGTAGCGCTTCATGGTGTTTTTTCTTAGCGCGCAGCACCTTTGCTTGGTAAAGCAGTATTTGAGCTGTGAGCAACTTGTCACTGACCAAAATACTCAGTTCTTCGCACTCATTCAGTAAATCGCTGGCTGCTGTAATGCGATTGAGTAGAAGTAGGCTTGCTACCATATGCAGCTTGAATTTGAGGCGAAGTGAGCGACTGCTTATCGCATGGTCTATGCTGCTGATTTTTTGGTAGTAACGAAGTGCTCTGTTGTGATCGCCATAGGAATCACACAGGTTGCCCATGCCTAAAATAGCTAATACATACTCATCGATATGACCGTGTTCAACCGCGATAGTCGATGAACTGACGAATTCATTGAGTGCTGAGGTGTAATCACCAGTTTCAACTAAGCGGTCACTTAAACTGGTTTTGACTGTTAGAATATCTTCGATATCGGCAGGAAGGTGGAGCAGATCGAGTGCTCGTCTCAACTCTTCGATACTGGTTTGATTTTGTTGTAACTCGGCACGGTATTCAGAGCTAATGATATAGCAGTGCGCTTGCTCTGTTTGCGTTGTCGAAACGTGCTGACGAATGTGGTTCCAGAAGATGATCGCTTCTTCACCTGATACTGATGAAGGGTCTAAACCGGCGTCTGTGATCTTGCTTAATAGAGTTTCCATTATTCTATTACCTCAGCATCGTCTTCTTCTAATTGTTCAAGCGTGAACGGGAACGTCAAAATATCATTGAGGCTGACGGTCGGTTTCGAACCCTTTAGTCCTTTTCTATGCCATGGATAGATATCAAGCATGGTGCTGAGAGTTTGGAAGGTTTGCTCTGCGGCTTCGCCTTTTTCGGAAAGCATAAGGGCCACACGTTCAGAACTTAGCCTTGCGATGAAGTCATTCTGGTTACATAAAGCATGAGCAATCTCGGTACAGACATCTAAGTAATCAGTATCGACATGATGGAACATAATGATGCTGTGGTTTGAACGTTTAAGCTCTGTCTTGAACAGCACCAACTTTTCCCACCAAAAGGTTTCAGAGACAACGTAAGAGAGGTGCTTTTCAGGATCGTACTCGTGCTGACCGCGAATACGATTAATCAGTTTTCGTGCTCTCTGTTCAAGTTGGCGTTTTGAACTGCGTGCTTTGTCCAAACCGACACGTGTCGTTTGCTCTTTGAGCATGCCGATAGAATATTGACGGTACTTTTTAAAGGCGACGAGCGCGGCTTGGAAGTCTTGGTTTTCTTCCGCCACCAAGGATTGTTGGTAACAGATTTGGCTCAGCAACTCGCCATTATCGAACTCGTTTGCGGATTGTTCTGCGAGCCTCAGTAATTCCGCCGCTTGTTCTGGTCTTTTTCTCAGGAGCTCCAATCTAGCTCGGCTGATGTATGAGTGCGCCTTCATCCAAACTAGGTTGTGTTCAACTGCCAGATTGTGCGCTTTGGCCGTGGCGCGCTCCGCGTCATCTAAGCGTTCAAGACCAAGTAGGGCAAGGCCTCGAAAGTCCCATACCTCTGCATGCCAAGTGTTATCTTTATGGTCTTTTAATGCTTCTTCTGCACCGTCCAATACCGACAGCATTTCAACATAGTTGTTGAGCAGGTAGTAATCCCACGCAAGCAGTATTCTGGCTTTACCCTCTAACCAACCAATGCGGCTGTTGTTAGCAACTTTAACGGCAAGCTGGTGGGTAGAACGTGCAAGTTTATATTCGTGGGTCATCCGCCAAATATTGCCAAGGCCAATGAGGCATTCAATTTGAATTTCGACTTCATCAACCAACGCGGACTGCTCTAAAGCATTGATCCAGAACTGTTGGGCGGAATAGTACTTGGCTTGTCCCCAGAACTGGAGCGCGTGTAAATGGAGGATTTCAGGGAGAAAAAGGTCGGTATCTAATCGGCTTTGGCGCTTGTAGGCTTCCTTGATGTATTTTAAACCTTTTTGGTAATCCATCAGGTTCCAGCTACATCTTGCCATTAACATTAATGACTGGATGGCACCCTCTTCAAACAGAACTTGCTCTGATCGGACTAGGCACTGTTGGGCAATCTCTAGGATCACCGATGGCTCAGAGTCGACACGAGTTTTGAGTTTTTCTAATTCTGTTTCAAGAAGGTACTGATTTTTGTCCAAGACTTACATCCATGATTATCGAACATATTGATAACACAATCATTATAAGAGTGTAATTTGAGATAAGCACCAATTATCTTTCGTAGAGCGTCAAAGGAACATCGATCTTTTCTAATTATGGGTGTTACCTCATGTTGTCGCTTTAAAATCAATGAGTTCCCGAATAATTACCTAGAGGCTTTGTTGCTATGAAAGTAGTTGCTTTAGAGTTAATGGCAGCTCCCCTACGCCTAAGCGTTGTGCTGCCGTGAGCCCTTGCTTATCTTGGTAGCACAGATTGTGCCAAGCTCTAAATATGTCGAGCAATGGAAGAATGCCCCCAGGACGAAGCTTACGTCTGGGCTCATTAATAAAGCTATCAAATAACAACTGAAAGCGCTGTTGATAGAACTTAGTTTGTTGAATTGAGGCTGTGTTAAACCACTGTTTTGGTTCTGGATTGTTACCGGTTAGGTAGCAGATACCTTTCTGGTTATCACCCTGATTGGCAATAGCCCAGCGATCTCGCCACCAACTCATGTGAACGATGTCGATCTTTTCAAAACTTTGGTCGTCTTGCCAGCCTGAATCTTCTTCGACATACATGAGGTCAATATTTTGACTCTGAATGCGCGGCAAACATACACTTAAAGCGGCAGATCTTAGTAATGGATCTTGTGGCATATAGATGGCGACATGCTTGTCTTCGTTACACATATCCAACACATGTAAGAAGTGAGCATAAGAGGTATAAGGCGGTCGAATGAGAGCGCCTTTTGAAGGGTAACTAAATGTGGTGAGGTTACCCATAGGGTCCTCAACGTTACCTCTCGCAAGAATCACTTGGTACTGCTGTTCAATGCGCTCTTTTAGTTTGTCAGAGGGCTGAGGCAGTTCGAGATTTGCTTCTGAAGAGTGCTCTTTGGATACAAATCGTGCCACATCATCATAAGGGTTATGGTCGACGTTTCCTGATGGTTCTTCATTTTGAGAGTAGTTAACGTGTTGGCAAAGTATATAGCCAGAATGCGCCTCGCCCGTCGCTATCCACACCACACCGTTGTTACTTTGTGGTTGCAGACGCTGGTAGTGAGATGCGAACTCGTAATCTTTCGCATGGTTAACCCATCGTGCATCGATCATCGCTAATTTACGACGACAACGGCTCGCGATATGGTCAACATGATCATAGAAAGTCTTTGGGTTGATCTCTAATTTTCGGCAGATTTCACGTACGGAATAGCCCATGAACAGTAAGCCCATGAGGTTCTCTTGAAATTGGAGTTTTTTATTGGATCCAGACCATTTATCAACGAAGGTTGTTTGGCAGTCTTTGCATCGATAACGCTGCCTGTCGCCACTGTAGCCGAAGGCATGATAAAGATGTTTATGGGTATGAACCGATAAGCCGAAGTTATCGCAATCATCATTACGACAAGCAGGGAGCCCGTCGCTGTGAAGTTGTCTTAGGCGATGAAGTTCGCTTAACACTTCACGATTGTTAAGTAAGGGGGGGAAAGCTCCACATTCACGACAAACCATCGCTGGACGCTTAGGGTTCGCGTGTTGCAAAACATACCGTTTTGCATCGCTCAAGCCAAAGTTGTCACACGCCAATGTTTTACAAAAGTTGAGTTGCAAACCATCCGCATCTTTTGGCAGCTTGTCGTTAGACACGATCTCCCCCTCGGGATTATTTGAGCAGCCAAGCGAGCCTGGCTGCGGGGTAACGCTTTTCAATGTATCTTTTATCAAATCGTTAGATGTTGATTGCTGTCTCTAGAGCAACTTTCATCATGTCGTTGAAAGACTTTTGACGCTCTTCAGAACTTAGTTTTTCACCACGGATGATGTGGTCAGATACTGTTAGGATAGTTAGTGCTTTAGCACCAAGGTCTGCAGCAACGCCGTAGATACCAGCCGCTTCCATATCAACACCTAGGATGCCTAGCTTTTCCATTTTTTCGAAAAGGTCAGCTTCTGGAGTGTAGAAAAGGTCTGCAGAGAATACGTTACCAACTTTAACTGGAACTTCTTGTGCACGAGCTTGGTTTACTGCTTCTTCTAGAAGACCGAAATCAGCGATAGCAGCGAAGTCGTGGTTGTTGAAACGAATGCGGTTTACTTTTGAGTCAGTAGATGCACCCATGCCGATAACAACGTCCATTAGTTTAACGTCGTCACGTACCGCGCCACAGCTACCTACACGAATAACGTTTTTCACGCCGAACTCAGCGATTAGCTCGTGTACGTAGATGCAGCATGATGGGATACCCATACCGTGGCCCATTACAGAAACTTTCTTACCTTTGTAAGTGCCTGTGTAGCCAAACATGTTGCGAACGTCACAAACTTGCTTCACGTCATCAAGGAATGTTTCTGCAATGTATTTTGCGCGAAGCGGGTCGCCCGGCATAAGTACTGTTTCTGCGAAATCACCAGCTTGAGCATTAATATGAGGTGTAGCCATGGTCGTTCTCCAAAGTTTAAACGGTAATTATAGGAACAGGATTTAATCAATTACCGATTCTGTTGAATTGAATTCGTTTTGTTGAGGCAATATTAGCGAGTTAGAACGTGGCTCCATGAGACTTTAGTCACAAAATAGGTCTGCCATTATAGTTTTATTAATATTGATAACCAAATATGTTGAAAGCGTAAAGGCAATCGATTTTGTATGGGTAAATTGCAAGTGAATGAGAAGAAAAGGCTTACATATAAACTTGTTGCCTATTAGTTTCGAGACAACAATACGTTGTAGAGACGTTTGATCAGAGATAATCTAAACTTTG
Source organism: Vibrio sp. 1S139 (assembly GCF_041439475.1). Classification (NCBI taxonomy): domain Bacteria; kingdom Pseudomonadati; phylum Pseudomonadota; class Gammaproteobacteria; order Vibrionales; family Vibrionaceae; genus Vibrio; species Vibrio sp. 1S139. Next base: position 75,914 of record NZ_JBGOOD010000009.1, on the reverse strand, counting down.
ATAAAAGACAAACCAAGGATTTGTATGTCGTATTGCGTTAACTCGACGCCTTTGCAGTCAATGAAAACACGACTCCACAGGGCGGCGTCGCTTGTTGTAAGAACTACTTTGCTTGCCAGCGGGATAGCTTCATCGTGGGTGTCTGCTGCAACCTTTGAATTGCCACCAACGGAAAGCCGCATTGTGGGCAGAATCCAGCAGCATGAAGTGGCGGCGGGCGAAACCTTGGCCATCATTGCCAAGCAATACGATATTGGTTTTCTCTCTTTAATGGCAGCCAACAAAGGGGTGGATCCTTTTCTTCCCGCGGAAGGCTATGTGTTAAGCATTCCAAGCCGCTTGATTTTGCCTGACACCCCAAGAAAGGGGATTGTCATCAATCTTGCTGAGTTAAGGTTGTATTACTTTGAGCCTGAGAAAAATCAGGTGCATGTTTTCCCTGTCGGCATCGGTCGAGTGGGGCGTGATACTCCCGAGATGATCACCAAGATAAGCCAAAAAAGACCGAATCCAACATGGACGCCACCAAATTCAATCCGCAACGAGTATCTTGAAAAGGGCATTGAATTACCGAGAGTGGTTCCTGCCGGGCCGGAAAATCCATTGGGAGAGTACGCTTTGAGGCTTGCTTATGGCGCTGGCGACTATTTGATCCATGGTACAAACAAAGATTTCGGGATAGGTTTACGAGTTAGCTCTGGTTGTATCCGAATGGAACCTAAAGACATTGAGTGGCTGTTTGAGCAAGTGAACCGTGGTGAACAGGTCACCATTATCAATGAGCCGATTAAGGTGTCATTAGAGCCTGATAGAAGTGTGTTTGTAGAAGCGCACGAGCCATTAACTCGAAGTGATGGTTCAAAGAAATCATTACAGATCCCTGTGGAACTAAAATGGTGGCTTGAAGACGCAGAACTGCCAAATTCAAAGGCGAAAGCGGTTATCTTTGCTCAAAACGGCGTACCTGTAGAGATAGCACCACCTGTGATTGAGTTTTAATTCGATTGCCTCTTCTGCAACAAGGGGCGGTTTTATCTTGTTTACTCGCATTAGTGTCACCCAAAAAAAGCACCACATCCGATAAGAAGTGGTGCTGTCTATATACTGCTTTTTGCGACTTATTTAATCTACAGCTTAATCGCGATTAGATCTCAAACTACTTAGTGTAAGACTCAGCGATGTTGTCGATACGGTCGTTAGCACGGTCCGCTTCTTCTTTCGCTGCCATTGCGGCTGCTTCTGCTTCTTGAGCCTTCATTTCAGCGGCTGCTTTGTCACTCTTAAGTGCTTCAACTTCGCTTGTTAGTTGAGCGACTTGGTTAGTTAGTTGATCCATTTCTGACACTGCAGCTTCTTCTGGCTCTGAAGAACAACCGGCTAAAATGAAAACTGAGGCTGCAACTGCGATTAACGTCTTATTCATAAGAACTCCTTGCTTATTTATCATCAAAAGATGCGCTATACATTCTTTATCATATAGTCGCTTCATTAATGATTGTAGCGACTAATTTTTTAACTGCAAAAACAATAACTAAAGAAATTGCTAAATTTTTGAGGTAATTAGCTAAGTATCACGTTGTGTCTCATTTATGAGATGAAGGATTTAGAGACGACTTGAAGGTGTTTTTGGAGAGCTATCCCTTTGCTAGCAATGCATACGTTGTTCTAGCTAAAGATAGATAAAGGGATAAATTTACTGTGATCTCTATCCTTATAAAGTACTTTCGCGGTATCATGTCACGTTAAATTAATTTTATTCAATACCATCATGACTGGAGAGTCCTTTGCACTTTAAAGATTTAGGCTTAGATAACCGCTTACTGAAGAACTTAAAACATTACGACTTCAAGAAGGCGACAGAGATCCAATCAAAAGCGATCCCTGTTGCTATTGCTGGTAAGGATCTATTGGCTTCATCAAAAACGGGATCAGGAAAAACATTGGCGTTTGTGTTGCCAATGATACATAAAGCATTAAAAACAAAAGCGTTTTCTGCTAAAGATCCTCGTGGTGTAATTTTGGCTCCTACTCGTGAGCTAGCGAAGCAAGTTTACGGCGAACTGCGTAGCATGCTTGGTGGTCTGTCTTATGAAGCGGCGCTTATCTTAGGTGGTGAGAACTTTAACGACCAAGTTAAAGCACTGCGTAAGTACCCTCGTTTTATCGTTGCGACTCCAGGCCGTCTTGCTGACCACCTAGAACATCGTTCATTGTTCCTAGATGGTGTTGAAACGCTAATCCTTGATGAAGCGGACCGTATGCTTGATCTGGGTTTCGCTCCAGAACTTCGTCGCATTGCCAATGCAGCTAAACACCGTCGTCGTCAAACGTTGATGTTCTCTGCAACGTTAGATCACGCTGAAGTAAATGGCATTGCAAATGAAATGCTAGACGCACCTAAGCGTATCTCTGTTGGTGTTTCTAACGAGCAACACTTAGATATCACACAGAAATTCTACTTATGTGATCACCTAGATCACAAAGAAGCGATTTTAGACCGTGTACTGGAAGAAGCTGAATACCGTCAGGTAATGATCTTCACAGCAACACGCGCTGATACTGACCGTTTAACAGATAAGTTGAACGAGAAGAAGCTTAAAGCGGTAGCACTGAGTGGTAACCTAAACCAAACGCAACGTAATGCTATTATGAGCCAGTTCGAGCGTGCGGTTTACAAGATCTTGGTAACTACCGATGTTGCTTCACGTGGTATTGATATTCCAAACGTGAGCCACGTTATCAACTTTGATATGCCTAAGCATACGGAAGAGTACGTGCACCGTGTAGGTCGTACTGGCCGTGCGGGTAACAAAGGCGATGCGATTTCTTTGGTTGGTCCAAAAGACTGGGACAGCTTCAAGCGTGTTGAACTTTACCTTCAACAAGATTTGACCTTCTCTGTACTTGAAGGCCTAAAAGGTAAATTCAAAGGCATTAAGCCACGTAAACCTGCGTTTGCTAAAGGCGGTCCTGCTAAGAAGAAGACCAACACTCAAGCGAAGAAAACGCCGAAGAAACCAGTTAAGCGCGATAAGAGCTTCCACCAAAATGTGGCAGTGGGTGATACCGTGTTTATCCCTAAGAAGAAAGTCGCACCAAAAGTGGACGACGAGTAATCACCAGCCAGTTTTAAAGCGTTTGCTAGTAAAACTGACATAAATAAAAAACGCCAATATTAGGCGGTTTTTTTGTATCTCGACCTTGGCTCAGCCATTACTTTTCGATATTTAGTTAGAAATTGAACGTCGAGAACGAATACGCCAAGATGTGGTCGGCAATGTATTTATGAGTAGCTGTAGTTGGGTGTGTCACGCCCCAAAATACATAACTGTCTGAACCATAGGTGGCACAGTCATTGGTTAAGCTGTGGCTTCGCAAGTAGTCCGCGGCTGAGCTTCGATTGATATTAAGACAAGCATCACTCGCGTTTCGAAAGCCATGTTGTTCTGGGTTATCGGTAATGCTGGCGAACAACGCACTTGCATCGAACAACACCACGTTTTTCCCCATACCTTGGTAATACTCGGCTTGAGCTTTGATGAACTGGTTGAATTCTAAGATCTTGCCACGAACTTTTATTATCTCTTGTTCGGTAGAGTATTTGAATTGAGGGGCTTTGGTTGCATCGGGTAAGGTGAACAGCAGGATATTGTTCGCACCAGATTCTGTTAAGCGGATCAGCGCGCTGCTAAAGTCAGCCTTTACATCGGCGACTTCTCGGTTGTAATTCATGAAGTCATTGAGGCCAAACTCTAAAGTAAACAGTGAGTTTTCCGGACGATAGTTTTTGGCGACTTTCATGTAGGTCAGATAAGAGGTGACTTGATCATAAACACCAGTCAATGCCACGTATTGGTTGGTACCTGCGGCGCCACCCACAGCCCAGTTATACAGAGGGACATCTTTCGCTTTTGCTAAATACTCCGTCCAGACTAAACCATTCGAAAAGTGCCCTAAGAACCACGAATCTGCGTTCGGAAAAACCCATTGTGAGCCATTAAATAGATTACCAGTGTCGGACAGGCTATCACCAAAGGTGACAATACGATTGATGCTACTGGCTTGAAAAGCGTTGTCGTTGGTCCAGATGGAGTGGTTGTAAGAGAAGCGATTATCTGCGGCAAAGTAGGTGATGTCAGCGGCGTCATGTTGGATGTCGAGCGTCTGTTCGCAACGCTGTTTGATTTCAGATTGAGGCGCATCACTGTAGAACATGTTTTTGAAAGAAACAGAAGACCACCAATATCCGTTGATCGTGTAGTAATCACCACTCTCTTTCTTTGCCCACTTCCAGTCGGTGGCTGGGGAATCATGAGAGGCATCGGTTCGATACCAACATCTAACATATGAATAGGTCTCTGAGCCTTGTGCACTGAGTACTTGTGCAGATGTAATCGATTCAGGTGTTGGTATTGAGTCTTCAGCGGCATAAGCGGCAAAAGGCAGGGCTAACGTGAGTATTAAAGCCGTATTTTTCATCACTGTATTCTCTTTTATATTTAGATGAGCCAAACAGAAACGCTGTTGCTTGTTGCTTGTTTCTTGTTTCTTGATAAGTGGATAAGTAAATAACTGGTACGACCTATATCTAAAATCAATAATTAGCGTCAATATATTCAGGGTTATGGTGTGTCGTTAATGGAATAAGCCTCAAGTTATCAACGAGTTTTTGGTTGAAAAATACCTGTTTCCAAACGGTTATTTGTCGAATAATTTTGGTTTATTGAGAATGTTGAATTGATATTTGAGTCGGGATATTGAAAGAACAATCTCATCAACCTTAGTTAAATGTTAATTTAATCAATTGCTTATGTTTTGTTCTCCTGATTCTGTTTGCCTGATGTTCATCGCACCTGTTTAATTCAAGTTCGCCATCACAAATATGAAGTCGTTACTTTCTGTTTTATAAAATCATCATCTACGGTTCTTTTACTCATCAGAGGTCTAATCTGTTTAAGGAAAGAGCATTGAAAAAGATATTAATTTGGACGATAGCCTGCCTATCCAGTTTTGGCGTATATGCCGGAACGAGCGCATCAGCATTAGAAGCCAGCGGATACACTGAAACGAAATACCCCATTATGTTGGTACATGGTCTGTTTGGTTTTGATACATTAGCGGGCGTTGACTATTTCTATGGCGTACCTGAATCCCTAACCAAAGATGGCGCGAACGTATATGTCGCTCAGGTCTCTGCAACCAACAGTTCAGAGGTCCGTGGTGAACAGTTACTCAGCCAAGTTGAAACGCTGTTAGCTGCAACAGGAGCAAGTAAGGTGAATCTGGTTGGTCATAGCCACGGTGGGCCTACGGCTCGTTATGTTGCGTCAGTTCGACCTGATCTTGTTGCTTCAGTGACCAGTATTGGCGGTGTGCATAAAGGTTCTAAGGTCGCTGATCTCGTTCGAGGGAACGTATCTGAAGGCTCTGTCACAGAAGGTATCGCGGTTAAATTAGCAGGTGGATTAACGACACTGATTAACCTTTTATCTGGTGGAACGGATCTCGACCAAGACGGCCTCGCTTCTGTTGAAGCATTGACCACAGAAGGCTCGCTAGCCTTCAACCAGTTTTACCCTGAGGGCGTTCCGACGTCTGAGTGTGGCGATGGTGAGTGGCAAGCAAGTAACGGCGTTTATTACTATTCATGGACAGGGTCTTCCACTTTTACCAACCTTCTTGATCCTACCGACGGAGCGATGACAATCCTAGGCTTAGCCTTCAACGAACCTAATGATGGCTTAGTAGGAGCATGCAGCGCGCATTTGGGCAAAGTGATTGGTGATGATTACAAAATGAACCACCTAGATGAGATTAATGGGTTATTGGGAATTCACCACTTGTTTGAGACAGATCCTGTAACTCTATATCGTCAGCATGCCAATCGATTGAAGTTGGCTGGCTTGTAGTCTGCAAAGCCGTTTAATAAGAAAACAAGGGAAGTATGATGAAAAAGACCGCCATTTTGTCGATAACCACGATAGCCCTGATGAGCACAGCGGCGGTCTTTTTATATCTAAATAATCAAGATACACATACTGACGACGAACAACGCGTCTCCTCATTGAAAGTCACCTCTCAGCAAGATACCGACATCGATAACGCATCAGCAAAAGACATGATGGAATATTTCGTGTCAGGTAATACAGAATTAACCCTTGAAGATATTCGAGACAACGTGGCGAAACACCACGAACAATCATCAACAACCGTGGTTGATGAAGCACTGTTTGCCAAATATCTTGAGTATAAGTCGGCACTGACATCGTTGGACGTGCAGTTCGGTACCACATCCATTTCCGCTGATGATCTACGTGCACTCAATCAAGCGCTCCTTGACCTCCAAGCTCAGTTTTTCAGTGAGAGCGAGATAAGTATTCTGTTTACGCACGACAACAGAATGAGAGAAATCGCCTTAGAAAAGTTACTTCTGAAACAGGAGGGATTAGAGGATGAAGAATACCAACAAAGACTCGAATCCTATCTATCTGAGCAACCTGATTATGTTCAGTCGAGTCACCAGAATCAGGTGTTACTCCAACAGCTCTCTAGCTCTGAAGGTCTCGATGAACAGGGTAAATACTTAAAGAGAAGCGAACTTGTCGGTGAAGAAGCAACCCAGAGACTTGAAGCACTTGATAAACAAAGAGCGGCCTTTGAAGACTCGTTAGAGGTCTACTTCGCAGAACGAAATGATGTCTTGAAAGATTCATTCCTATCAAAAACCGAACAACAAGAGAAGATTGCGCAACTTAGGACTGAACATTTCCTACCAGAACAGCTTAGAAGGGTAGAAGCGATTGAAAGAATTCGAGCGGCTGAATCTCGTCAGTAGTGTCTAAAAGCGAGCCATGATGGCTGGCTTTTTGTTTATCGGCGAGTTCTAAAGAGCATACAGCCTGAATCTGTTTGCCTTGAACTTCGTACCTTGAAGCCTATACCTTAAAGTAATCCAACTGCTGCTTCTGTTGTTCTGCTAGGTTAGAAAGCTCGTGGCTTGCTGCAGCGGCTTGAGTAATGCCGGTAACGTTTTGGCTTACTAGGCTGTAGATGTTTGAGATGTTACGGTTGATGTCTGAGGTTACTTGGCTTTGCTCTTCTGCGGCAGAGGCAACCTGAGTGTTAATCTCAGTCATGTCAGTTACCGAGTTAGCAATGCCTGAAAGCGCCGCGCTTACTTCACCTGCAAGAGTTTGGTTGTGTTCCAGCATAGATAATGAGCTGCTCATGCTTTCATTCGCGTTACCGGATTGAACCTGCAAACCTTCTATGATGGTTTGGATCTCTTTGGTTGAATCTTGTGTACGTGCCGCTAGCATTCGAACTTCATCAGCAACCACTGCGAAACCACGACCGCTTTCACCTGCACGAGCGGCTTCGATTGCTGCGTTAAGCGCCAGCAGGTTAGTTTGTTCAGAGATACTTTGAATTACCTCAATCACTTTACCAATCTGTTCAGAGTGCTCTTTTAGCGTGCCCACAACATTTGCGGCTTCGCTTAGCTGAATCGCCATCTGTTCGTTAGCTTTGTTGCTTTCATTAAACAAGCTCATGCTGTGTGTCGCCATTTCGTCAGCTTGCTTAGACGCTGAGTCGGCTTGTACTGCGTTCTCATTAACGTGTGCTGCTGTGCTTTCCAATTGGTTCACAGCAGAAGCAACTTGCTCCACCTCTTGCTTCTCTTGGTCTGAGTTAACGCTGGACTGTGTCATTACAGCCGCTAGCTCTGTCGACGCAGAAGCCACTTCGATACTGATTCGAGACAGCGAGCTTACCGTGTCACGCAGCTGTTCAACAGACTGGTTTACGTCTTGCGCTAGGCGTGAGATTTCGTTGTCGCCATACTCTTCTGCTTTAACTAACAAGTTACCTTTTGCTACTTCCCGCATCGTTTCTTGAATGTTGCTGATCGGCTTAACAATGATACCAGCCAGCGTCCAACTGATAATTAGAGCTACAGACAGGATCACCAACAGTGCAATGGTCGCAGTAGTCAGCGTGCTAGCGTGTTGCTGGCCGTTGATGTCGACCTCTTGAGTGGCAAGCAAGTTCAGCTTTTTAGACAGAGTATTGATCGCTTGCACCATTTCATTACCCGCATGTCGGTATTGGTCGATTGCGATCTGGTAGCGGTTTTCAAAATCTGAAGATAGTGATGCATCGCCGTGTTTCGCTCTTAATAGCGGAAGCATGGTGGTACGAGAAAAATCGACATAGTGATTCATCGCTTTGTTCATCGCGGCCACTTCATCTTGCATGCCTGGCACTGTGTCTAATGAATTCAGTAGGCGAGTATTCTGATCGCGTTTTTGGTTTAGTGTTTCAACCAATGTTTTTACGTCATCAGCATTGAATAGACTGTAAATCGCTTTGATGCGCATGCCATAGCTGTTGTCGACGATTTCGCTAAGTTCTTCTTTATGTAAGATTAACTGGTCGGTTGCTACTGACACATCTTTGAATGCACTTTCTAGTTTTTCACCACCGATAATGACACCGGCTAAAAGTAAGACAACGGAAAATAGTACGGGTATAAGAATTTGTATTTTGATTGATAAGCCACTGAGAAGTTGGCGCATGTAATGTCCTTCTTTGAATAAAATAAAAAGATGAGAATTATTATTATTAGAATTAGTTGGCGATTCTAACTAATGAGACTGACAATTCAATCAGTAAAGGCTTTGATTTCGTTATATGCGATAGGTATTTGAATAGATGGTTGTTTATTGTTCTAAATGGCGATAAAGGTGGATCTTTTTATCCATCGTGTTAGGGCTAATTGATTGATAAATAGAGAAATATATTGGTTAGTATTCGATATAAATAGGGAAGGAAATCTAGCTTTTTGGTGCTCAAACGATGGTGAGACCTGCATTCACTAACTGCATCTGATGGGGGCGCGACTATCAATTCATCGAGTAGGAGAGAAATTAGCCATTAATTTGTAGTTGTCATATAGGCTTCAATTAAGTGAAACACAACTGTCACATTCGGATTCTAAAGTAGGCCTCGTTCAAGCAAAACATTACGGCAATAACGCCACTAAAGGAAATTTGTGATGAAAAAGACAGTTATCGGTGCAATCGCACTACTAGGCGCTCTAACAGTGAATACAGCTTCAGCTAAAGAAACTATCTCTGTAGTTGGCTCTAACAGTGCTTCTCCACTGGTTGAAGTTTTTGCAGAAACCTACATGAATAAAGGCGAACCAGTGTTCATCGAAATTCAAGCACCAGGTTCTTCTGCAGGCATCAAAGCAGCAAAAAATGGAAGTGCTGACCTTGGTATCTCTTCTCGTGACCTAAAAGAAGAAGAGAAAACAGCTGACCTGAAAGAGCTAGTTATCGCTCGTGACGGTATCGCAGTTGTTGTTAACCCGAACAACGAAGTATCTGCTCTTACTGCTGAGCAAATCACTTCAATCTACAAAGGCGACATCACTAACTGGAAAGATGTTGGCGGCGCTGATAAACCAATCGTAGCAATCACTCGTGATACTGCATCAGGTACACGTGGTGCATTCGAAGACATCATGAAGCTTAAGAAGAAGATTGGCGATAAGAAAGTATCGGCTATCTCTCAACGTGCACAAGTTGCAAACGGTAACGGCGCACTTAAAGTTTCTGTAGCAAGCAACCCATACGCTATCGGCTTTATCTCTCTAGGTACAGTTGACGAATCTGTTCAAGCTCTAACTATCGACGGCGCTGCTGCGACTGTAGACAACGTTAAGAACGGTTCTTACAAAGTTGCTCGTCCATTCCTAGTTCTTTACAAAGCAGGCGCTCCAACAGCTGAAACTCAACAATTCCTAGATTGGATGGTTGCAGATGAAGCTCAAGCTATCGCTGGTAAGAAAGGCTACATCACAGTTAACTAATCTTAACTGACTCAATCTTAATTATTGCTCAGCCTGCTTTAGGCTGAGCCTTTTCTTTCAACTTTGTTTATTTCGAGCTCTTATTGAGCCACAAAGTTTGAGATTTTATATATGACCATCGCAAATAGTGAAAAGCTTATGAATACTGAAGCGACTCAAATCAACAAGCCAAGTCTACGTGCTAAGAAGCGCATCGACTGGAGAGAAAGAATCTTCCACGGCTTGTTCTTATCGAGTGCTGTAATCGGCATCGTATCACTAGCCGTTATCGCTTACTTTATCGTTGCAGAGAGTATCCCTGCATTCCAAGAGGCCGGTGTTTCTGGCATCGTTCTGGGTGTTGACTGGTTACCTCCAGCTCTATTCGGTGTTGCAACCATGATTGTTGCATCGATTGTTTCGACACTTGGAGCTGTAGTTGTTGGTGTGCCAGTTGGTGTATTAACCGCTATTTTTATTGCTGAGATTGCTCCAAAGCGTCTTGCAGATATTATTCGACCAGCAGTTGAGCTTCTAGCGGGTATCCCGTCGGTAGTTTACGGCTTCTTCGGTCTAGTAATTATCGTTCCAATGATTCAAAACGTTTTCCAAGTACCAGCGGGTAACACTATCCTGGCGGGTATCATTGTTCTGGGTATCATGATTCTTCCTACCGTTATCACGGTTTCTGAAACTTCGATTCGTGCGGTACCTCGTACATACAAAGAAGGTTCACTTGCACTGGGTGCTTCGAAAATCTACACGATTTTTAAGCTACTCGTTCCTGCTGCACGTTCAGGCATTATGACTGGTGTGATTTTGGGTATCGGCCGCGCACTTGGCGAAACGATGGCAATCATCATGGTTATGGGTAACGCGCCAGCAATGCCAGAAGGCATTTTGGACTCTGCTCGTACGCTAACAGCAAACATTGCAATTGAAATGTCTTACGCAAGTGGCGTTCACGCTAACGCACTGTACGCAACAGGTGTTGTACTTCTAGTGTTCATCATGATGTTAAATGGTGCTCTACTTTATCTTAACCGTGAAAAAGCGAAGTAGGCGAGGATAAGTAATATGGATCGCGTAAAACTAAAACAAGCACGTCAAACCAAAGATAACATCCTAAAAGGTTTTATCTGGGCAGCTGCAGCTGTAACCGTTGGTTTCTTATTCTGGATTATTTGGTACATCCTATCGAACGGTCTGCAATACGTAGATTGGAACTTCATCACTGACGATTACACTCGTACTGGTGAAGAACGTGGTATTTTCCCAATGATCATTGCCACGATCTACATGGTAATCGCATCGATTGCGGTAGCCGCGCCACTGGGCATCATGACGGCGATATACTTAACTGAATATGCGAAAGTAGGTAGCCGATTGGTGAAAGTGATTCGATTCTGTACTGAGTCGTTAGCTGGTATCCCATCGATCATCTTTGGTCTGTTCGGTATGACCTTCTTTGTTTCGATTCTTGGTCTTGGCTTCTCGATTCTGTCGGGTGCACTAACGCTAAGTATCCTGATTCTTCCTGTAATCATTCGTACTACAGAAGAAGCATTGATGGCAGTGCCACAAACTTACCGCGAAGGCTCATACGGCCTTGGCGCTTCAAAAATCTACACTATCTGGCGTTTGATCTTACCAAGCGCAATGCCAGGTATCTTAACTTCGGTCATTCTTAGTATTGGTCGTGTAATTGGCGAATCAGCACCTGTATTTTTAACAGCAGGTATGGTGGCACGTGTTCCTGAGTCGGTATTCGATTCTGGCCGTACACTAACGGTTCACCTATATAAGCTGACAACAGAGCTATTTACTATCGATGAGTGGAACCAAGCCTACGGCACGGCGACAGTCCTAATCGTACTGGTTCTCTTGATCAACATGGTTACAAAACTGATTGCGAGACGCTTCAACACGGCAACTTACTAAGCTCATTAGCTGGCTCATAAATAAAGCGAGCCCCCGTGATAAAGAAAGCATCAAGTTAGACACGAATTTAAGAATTTAGAGATTACGAACATGAATAAATTTGATATTGAGAACCTAGATCTGTTTTACGGCGACAACCAAGCGCTTAAATCTATCAACCTGCCAATTCCAACTCGCCAGGTTACTGCTCTGATTGGCCCGTCTGGCTGTGGTAAATCAACACTATTGCGTTGTTTGAACCGCATGAATGACCTAATTGAAGGCGTTACGATTAAGGGTAAGCTGGATATGGATGGCACTGACATCTACGGTAATATCGATGTCGCTGACCTACGTATCCGCGTAGGCATGGTATTCCAAAAGCCAAACCCGTTCCCAATGAGCATCTACGAGAACGTGGCATACGGCCTACGTGCTCAAGGTATCAAAGACAAAAAACACATCGATGAAGTGGTTGAGCGCTCGCTACGCAGTGCTGCACTGTGGGATGAAGTAAAAGACCGTCTTAAAGCGCATGCATTTGGTCTGTCTGGTGGTCAACAACAGCGTCTATGTATCGCACGTACCATTGCAATGGAACCAGATGTAATCCTGATGGATGAACCAACATCTGCTCTAGACCCAATCGCGACACACAAGATTGAAGAATTGATGGAAGATCTGAAGAAAGACTTCACTATCGTTATCGTAACGCACTCAATGCAGCAAGCGCGTCGTATCTCAGACCGCACGGCTTTCTTCCTAATGGGAGAGCTTGTAGAGCATAACGAAACCAGCGTTATCTTCAGTGAACCAAAAGATGATCGTACTAAAGGTTACGTAAACGGTGACTTCGGTTAATCGACGATTTACGTGTGGTATTTAAGCGATTAGATACCTTTACACACTAACTGAAACGCAGGTTAGAAAATCGAATAGAACAACAGAATTATCACTATAACTATAAGCGATGGAAGTTTTGCCCCACTATAGGTGGGGCTTTTTTATGTGTCTAAAAAATCCCCAATGTCGATGTGATTTTGGGCAGAGAATCCCATTTTTGTCGTCCTTCTCATGCTTGTGATAATGTTAAAGGTGAAACTGCGACCCGCTTAACATCTCATTTTTACTTACATTGATTGCATATCAAGCCTTCTGTATTTTTGCTTTATTCTTAATCGCCAATGGAAGGAAGCTGTGCCTGTTAAAGCCTTTGCAAAACAAATATCTGCGACACGCGACCATCGTCTGTTGGCTGAGTCTCTTTTTGACTATCTGGTTAAGGTACTTACTCCAAAAGGGATAGGAATATTTGCTGAACCGACGCCGGAGAGCGACGCATTACCGCTTTTTTCTTATGGCGACCTAACCTCATTGGCGAGCTACCCCTCTACATTTTGGCCGTGGGTCTCACAGTTTGATACCGCAGACGGGGTTTTGCCAATGGCTATCAACACCTGCAAGTGGGAACACATGAAAGTGCTTGGTGGGGAGTCGTTTATCATGATGCTCGACAACGCACCTGCCTCCAGAACTTATTTAATTGTTCAAAATTGCAATGCTGAGAAGGTTAATCAAACCTTTGACCAAGATCTTGATGTGTTACAGCTCGCGGCTGCCCGTTGGCAATGTATTCGTGCCGAAAAGAACGCGGCGCTAGAAATCAAACACAGAGACACACGTGAAGCTCAATACTTAGATGAGATAAAGTTACGTGAGCTGTTTGTAGAGAACATGAAGCTGGTTCATCAGGTCGCGCTTGAGCTTTCTAACCCTGAGTCACTCGATGCTTTGTATAAAGCATCGGTTGAGGCTGTGCGAGACAGGTTAGGGTTTGATCGTGCGATCTTCATGTTGCTTGATATGAAAAAGCGTTGTTTCAGCGGCACTTATGGCACTGACGAAGCGGGTAAAACCAACAGTGAACACCACACTCAATACGATTTGCACCAACTTGAAGCGGAATACATTGAAGCGCTGTCTGATAACCATACTAATCTAGTCATCATCGATAATGCGCCCCTGTATACAGAAGGTAAGGTGGTCGGGCAGGGGTGGAATGGCATGCTTATCTTGCGTGAAGGCGACAAACCTGTCGGCTGGATCGCCATGGATAACTACATTCATCGCTCACCGATTACTAACTATCAAAAGCAGATGCTTGAGTCTTTTGGCTCTTTGCTTTCTCAAATCTATATTCGCAAGCGCCAAGAGCAGAACATACGTATGTTGCACTCGAGTATGGTTGAGCTGTCTCGATGCGATAGCGTCAGTGAAGTCTGTAAGTCCGCGGTTAGTTTTGCGATTCAACATCTAGGTATCGATCGACTGGCTGTTTTCCTAACAGACAAAAAGTGCAGTTACATGCAAGGTACTTGGGGCACTGACATCAAAGGCGATATTGTCGATGAGTCCTATTATCGCTCTGAGCTGGTGGAACGTGACATTGTAGCCGCAGCTCGTGCTTGCCCTAATCAAGTTGCCTTTGAAGAATCAGTTCCTATCTACCACGATTTCAATATTGTGGGAGTCGGTTGGACGGCAATGACCATGCTCACCACCAATACGGGTGAGCCGATTGCGTTTATCGCTGCTGATAACCTATTAACTCGCAGTCCTTTAACCTCACAGCTTCGTGAGGTAATACGTATCTTTGCTTCGAGCCTTGCTGAGGTGCTGCAAAGAACCATGGCTCAAGAAGAACTGAAAAAGCTCAATGAAACATTGGAGCAAGAAGTCAGTAAGCGTACCCAAGAGCTAGAGTTGGCGAATGAGCAATTGGATATCATTTCTAAGCTAGATCCTCTTACGCGCCTTGGAAACCGCCGTATGTTGTCGCAGGTTCTAGAAGACTTGAACGGTGACGATCAAGGTGCCTTTGCCTTACAGAACGAAATTACATTTGGCTTGATTCTTGTCGACCTCGACCACTTTGGTTTGTACAACAGTGTCTATGGTCATACTGAAGGGGATGCGGCTCTGAGGACGGTAGGTGAGATACTGAATGCCCATGTTCACAATGATAAAGAAACCTTCTGCCGGATTGGCGGAGAGGAGTTTATGTTGTTGATGATTGGCACGAATCACTCAGAGACAAAGCAACGTGCAGAGTCGATTAGAAAATGCATTGAAGAGGCAAAAATCCTGCATTGTGAAAGTAGTACCAGCCCATATTTAACGGCATCCGTTGGCTATGCCTCGATAACTTCTGATCAGCACCAGTTTGACTTCGACCTACTGTATGGCAAGGCAGATAAAGCCTTGTATCAAGCCAAAGACTCTGGGAGAAATCGAATCGTTTCTGCCTTAAAACGTAAAAAAGTCACAGCCTCTCTTTCTTAAAATAAAGGCCGTTGATCTCAAGATGATCAACGGTCTTTGTGTTTTACTGTTCTTGATGAACAGCGTCGACTAAAGATTTTCTAGCGAACTATTATGCTTTTTACTCGCAACTCTCTTGGGCTTCTTCACCGTTTTGATTGCCAGCTCAGGGCTCCATGTTTGGGCTGGTGAACCGGCTTCACCATAAAGGCTTTGGTTTAGCTTGGTGAGTTCGGCTTCAACGGTTTGTAACGTCTCATCACTTAGATCTGTATTTTCAGATTTCCATTGCTCAAATAAGGTTCTGGTCATCACGCCATCTTTCGTTCTTAGAGCTTCAATAAGCGCTTCTGCGGTATCTGATTGACGTTCAACAGTGTGTGTTGGTTTTGTCGTTACACCGCGGCGTGACCAGAAGTAGAATGCCAATGCTGAGCTGATTAGCCACAAAGCTGCAAATAGGGCGGTGAGATAAGGCCAGATCCCAGGGCTATCCACAGTAACAACCGTCGGGCTTACTTGTTGGGCGGGCGTAGCAGTTACTGGTGGAGTGCTTGACGTTGCGCGATCACTTGCTTTTACCGCTAACTCTAGCCCCTGCGCTTTGCTTGTTTGTTCTGATTGCAAATCGGTGTTAAACCAAGCTTGAGACACATCAGGAAGCGAGATGTTTCCTGCCTCTTTCGGAATCAAGACTTGCTTGTAAACAACGACAGAATCACCTGACTGAGTTGTGCCAAATTGCGGCTTCTCTTCATAAACACGTACCGAATTAGGGTAGGTGATATTCAGTTTTGGCAGCTGGTGTTGCGTTAAGTTGCTAGCCGTCATCGTGATGGTACGAGTTAACGAATCACCCGCTTCCATTTCAATGGTTTGGTTGTCGCCTTCTAAACCATTACTATTTCCCAGTTGATTGCCTTGGCTATCTGACCATTGTTGAATCAGTTTGAAGTTTGATGTTGGTAACCACTCACCTTGGTAGCCTTTTGGTACGTCCTTCACAGTTACATCTAAGATTTCAACGGGCGTGTCGAGCTGGAACAGACGCGTTGTACTGGAGTTGTTGGTTGAGTAAACAACGGCTCCATTCAGCTTCGGTCCATTCAGCTTAAACTGTCCGGCCTTTTGTGAAGAGATACGGAAAGACTGTTGAACTACCGTCACCTCTTGTCCATTGAGAACATCTTGAAATTGCTTCGATTCACCAATAGGTTCCACATCTAAGCCCGGCGAGCTCGGTGGCGCTATTTTAGGATCTTGCAGCCTTCTTGGGTCAGCTTTGATGATGAGTTTTACATCAAGCTCAGCCACTTCTTCTGGGTACAGCGAGTTCTTGCTGAGATTAAGCTGGAACTCTGCCATATCATGTTGAGTTGGAGCGGCTTTGTTAATTGCAACATTGATGGTGATAGGCTTGGTTTTTGCCCCTTCAATATCAAAACTCGGGATTTGCAACTTACCCAAACGCAGTGGAGCAAGGCTAATGTTCCATTCACTTGATACCGAACGGCTGCCATTGACGATTCGCATCGAAGACCCAAAGTTTGGTGTGCCAACATAGAAATCCTGCTGGAGCGCTGTTAGATCTAGAGCATCAGAGGAGACCTTTTCATCGGTTGCAACTCTAAGAAGGAACACTTCATCTTTGGTGACACTGTTATGTGAAACGCTCGCCACGGCGTTTGCAGCCAATACTGAGAAGGACGAGAAAGCTCCCAACAACAATGTTAGGAGTACGGATAAAAATGGCTTGTTTAAAAATCGCATGGTTACCACTTTTTGTTCTGGTTGTTAGGAGCACTTTTTTGTCGTGCTTGTAAAATCATTTGCGCTTTAAGCAGTTGGCTCGGGTCACGGGCGCTTTCTACTTGCTCAAGTTTTCGCATGTCAGGGTCGCTCGACAGAGGTTGATCTGAGGTTTGTGCTACAGCTTGCTGACTACTTTGCTCACCATCTTCTTTTGAAGCTTGTTGTGCGCTAGCACTTTGAGGTGTAGCGCCTTCTTGGTCACTCTGTTTCGGCTGATCACTGTTACTTTGTTGCGTGGCTTGCTTGTCGTCTTGTTTAGACTTTTCAGAGTCAGAGTGATTTTCAGGTTGGCCTTGAGCTGAGTTTTGATCTTGGCGACCACGTTGATCTTGGTTACTGCTTTGATCTTGCGACTTGCCATTGTCAGCGGAGCTTTGTTGTTGATCCTGAGAGCTTTGCGAAGAATCATTTTGCTGACCTTGCTGACCTTGCTGACCTTGCTGACCTTGCTGACCTTGCTGACCTTGCTGATTTTGGTCTTTCTGGTCTTTGGAGTCAGAATCGCCTTGCTGTTGCTGTTGCTGTTGCTGTTGCTTCTGGGCTTGTTCGACGACCTCTAAGTTCTTCTTGGCATAAGCATGCTCAGGGTTGATTTCGAGAATACGTTGATACTCTTCTATTGCTTGATCGTACTTACCTTGTTGGGCTTGGGCGTTAGCAAGGTTGTAGCGAGCATCTTCACCAGAAAGGTCTTGCAGCGTCTGCTCTGCGGCTTCGAAATCACCGGCTTTGTATTGAGCAATGCCTTTCCACTCTTGTTGGGTGAACTGTTCAGCAGCTTGTTGGAAGTCCTCGTCCTGATACAGCTGATAGCCTACTTGATCATTGGTTTTCCACGGGTTCGCAAACGCAGTATTTGGTTGGCTAAAAGAGATAACTCCAGCTAAGGCACACCAAATAACCCCTTTCCTGAATAATCCAAGTGCCGGAAGTAATAGCAAAGGCAGTAACCAGAAACCGTTGTTCACTCTGGTGTTGAGTGAGTTCTTGGTCTTGGTTACTTCCGATGTTGTTGCAACGCGGTCAAGGTAGCTCGCGATGTGTTCAACATCTGAGTTATCAAATTGAACTTCAGTGAACGTGCCACCATAGCTGCGTGTAAGCTCGCGCATGTTCTTCAAGTTGGTTCTTGCCACCACGGTTTGTCCTGAGTCGCTTTGCAGCATCGACCCCGTAGGTAACGAGATTGGCGCACCGTTTTCACTCCCTACAGCTAGAATCGACAATGTCCAATCGTTGCCAGAGAGTAGGGAGTCGATCTGCTTCTTCTCTTGGTCATCGATGTCATCAGCAATCAATACCAAATCACCTTGGTAGATCTTCGCGCGAGTCATCATATCAATCGCAAGCTTAACAGCTGATGCGGCATCACCACCTTGATAAGGCATGATATCTGGCGATAGGTTAGGCACTAGGTTTTTGATGGTGTTGATGTCTGACGTTAGCGGGCTAATGGTGTAAGCATCCCCAGCATACGCCACCATGCCTGTTAGCCCTTCCTTCCATAATGAAAGCAGATCAAGAGCCTTGTATCGCGCTTGAGTTAAGCGATTCGGCTTAATATCGGTGGCATACATTGACATCGACATGTCCATGATCACAACTCGTGCCTGCGTTTTTTCAAAGCTTGGTTGTTCGTTTTTCTCGAAGCTTGGCCCAGCTAACGCAATAACGCCGACCAGCCACCAAATACCGAAGTAAGTACTGCGATTTTTCGATGGCTTACTCGATTCTGGCGCCAAGTAACGGGCGATGTGTGACGCGAGTAATCCTTGTTTGGACTGTGTCTTGCTCAGCCACCAAATAGCGGGCAGCACGGCAAGCGCCAAGAACCAATATGGGTAGATAAAAGTAAAGTTAGACATTGTTTCTCCTAATGGCTAACAGCATAAATGCGAAGAACATTGCCGCCGACAGTGGCCATACAAACCACTCTTGTTGCGGTCGCCAGATCTTAGTGGCGTTCGTCACGGGCTCTAACTGGTTAATGGTGTCGTAAATCGTCGCTAACTCTTTGCTGTCACGCGCTCGGAAGTACTGACCGCCGGTGCGTTTGGCAATTTCTATTAGTGTACGTTCATCCAAGTCTTGAGCAGTATTGACTTTGCGCGTCATGAAGAACTCTTTGACCATCATCTCGCCTGCACCGACACCCACGGTGTAAATCGTTGCGTCGTATTTCTTTGCAATATCCGCCGCTTCTAATGGGTCTAATACCCCGGCGGTATTACTGCCGTCGCTGAGTAGAATCATTACACGTTGGGGCGCATCGCTATCGACAAAGGTTTTGGTGGCAAGACCAATACCATCACCAATCGCTGTTTGAGTACCAATCAGCTTTAACACCGCTTGATTGAGCTGTTGTGAAAGCGTATCTCTATCTAGCGTAAGCGGGGTCTGCAAGTAGGCGTGATCAGCAAATAACACCAGTCCAACTCGGTCGCCTTTTCGTCGCTCAATAAAGTCACTCAATACGCGTTTCACCGCCGACAAGCGGTCGATGTATTCGCCATTGAACTGCATGTCTTCTTGGCTCATCGAATAGGAGAGGTCGACAACTAACATTAAATCACGATGTTTCGGCTGAAACTCCACCGGTTCGCCATACCATACAGGGCGTGCGCTCGCCGTAACCAGCAGAAGCCAGATAATCACGGACAACGCCTTTGGTAAGCGACTGCTCGGTGTTTTGGTATTGCTGTCTTCTGGCAGAAATGGAAGCCTTAGGGCATTGCTCGATTCTGACTTTGGTGAGAACAAGTAAACGAGCAACGGCAGTGGCGCGATGAAGAACATCCACCACCAAACGAACTCGATGTTTAGCAAGTCCCTGCTTAGAAACATAGTGCTTAGAAAATCACTCATAACGACCTCGCTTTGGAGGAAGTGCTTTGCGAAGCCAAGTTTCGCAATCATTAACCAATTGCTGTTGAGCCTTTTTCTGTTCGTCGTTCATTAGGGCTACATCTTGATAGAGCGCTTGTTGCCACTGGGATTGTTTTGCTACAAATAACGGCTTCGCCAATTGCGCATCTAAGAACTTCAACCAATCATCACCAGACAAACCTGCAATTTTTTCACGAGGGAAATAGCTCAGTGCTGCTTGACGAACGATGTCTTGAGCTTTGCTCGGAGACAAGCCATCTTGGGACTGACTATTACTAAAGTAAGACAGCGCTTCTTGTTTCGCCTGTTGATTGTTTTTTCTACGTTTTAGAATGAAAAACACCAAGGCAATCAGGAAAATGGCTGTGATAATGACTGCCCACCAACCCCACGCCAAAGGCCACCAAGTCGGGGCGTCTGGCGCAATCACCGGACTTAAATCTAAGGGCTGTTTCATGACTGAGCTCCTGATATCTGGCTCATGAGTGACTGCGCACTCGACAGCGAGCTATAAGGTATCGCGAGAGATAACCCCATCTGTTGCAGCTGCTGTTTCTTAAGCGAAAAAGCATGGTTAAGCTTTTGCTTTTCTTTATTAGAAGAGAAATTAAACCATTGAGTTTTGCTGCCATCGGTGACCTGTTTAGAGCCTTTATAGGTGGTTTCACCTTGCTCTAGCGGGTCGTAGAAATGCACAAGACGTACTCTGTTGTGTCGGCGAATTTGACTGATAAGTGAGTAGTCACTTTCTTGGTAACGCACAAAGTCACTGAGCATAATAATATCGCTTCCTTTAGGGCAAAGCTGGTGAAGAGATTTCAGTCCATGCTCTAAGGTCGTGTCATTATGATTGTCGTGATTAGTCAGTGCCGTATTATTGATTTCTATGACTTTTTGCAAAATACGCAGTGGAGCATGGTTGCTTGCACTTGGCTTAATCTCAATGACCTCTTTGCCAGTATCGATCACCGCGCCAATTCGATCTTTTTGAGCCACAGTAAGCCAGCACAGTTGGCTAGCAAAGTGTGCAAGTTGAACCGATTTCAGCAACAAGGTTGAGCCGAAAATCATACTGCTTGATAGATCCAAGAATAAAATGACAGGCTGTTCTCGTTCTTCAGAGAAAAGTTTGGTATGCGCTTTGCCCGTTCTGGCTGTTACACGCCAATCAATGCTGCGAATGTCATCTCCCGCTTGATATTGACGAACTTCAGAGAAATTCATCCCGCGACCTTTACGGTTGCTCTCGTGTTGGCCGTTAAGCTGTGACCAAAGGCTCTTGGCGGGAGGCAACCAGCGAACAGACTGCGCTTTGTATTGCAGAAGTTCGTCCAGGTTTAACGTGACACCGTCACTATGGTTGGGTAGTTGATTATTCATGCGCGTATCCCTATGCGCTGCCAACCAATGAAATAAGGTGTGCGATCACTTGGTTTGCGGTGACACCTTCAGCTTGTGCGTGGTAGCTGCGCAGTAGACGGTGGCGTAACACAGGGAATGCCATCGCTTGAACGTCTTGTGGCGTGACGTAATCTCGTCCTGCAAGCCAAGCGTGAGCGCGGGCACAACGGTCTAACGCAATGGTTGCACGCGGGCTGACACCCATGTCTAACCATTGATCAAGTTGGTCACTGTATTGCTTAGGTTGGCGAGTCGCCATAACCAGTCTGATGATGTACTGCTCAATGGTGTCTGCCATGTGAATGTTGAGCACTTCTTGGCGCGCTTCAAAGATCGTTTGCTGAGATATCTGTTGTGGCTGAGCTGATTCGTTACCTTGAGCCTCACCACGGTTGAGTCGTAAGATCTCAAGCTCGCTTTCCATATCTGGGTATTCAACCTCTAGGTGAAGCAAGAATCGGTCTAACTGAGCTTCCGGTAGCGGGTAAGTCCCTTCTTGTTCAATTGGGTTCTGTGTTGCCATTACCAAGAACAACTCAGGCAGCGCATAGGTTTTTCGACCGGCAGTTACTTGTTTCTCTGCCATTGCTTCCAGCATTGCCGCTTGAACTTTCGCCGGAGCTCGGTTGATCTCATCCGCTAGAATCAGCGAGTTGAAAATCGGGCCTGATTGGAAAGTGAACTCCCCAGTCTCAGGACGGAAGATGTCGGTACCCGTCAAATCAGCAGGTAACAGATCGGGAGTGAATTGAATGCGGTGGAAGTGACCCTCAACACAATCAGCCAATGATTTTACTGCGCGAGTTTTTGCTAAGCCGGGAGGTCCTTCAACGAGGATATGACCATCCGCTAAAAGGGCGATCATCAGTTGCTTAACGAGCTCTTTTTGACCAATGATTTGAGACTCTAGATAGTTTTGAAGGACTTCGAAATTTGTTTTGTGCATTTTGGACTCTCTGGGTATCCATTTGATTTTTATTTTGAGTATTGGTCACTGATTTCGAGGAAAAAGTTCCAGTACATTTGCGTAATTTATTTTTTCAAAATTGGAAATATTTACAAGTGGTTAGCTAAAAAAATCGTTAGGTTGTGATTATTACTATATCAATTGGTTTTTATATACAAAAGCTCGGCGGTGGGGAGTGGTTTGAGTTCGGTTGGGTCTCAGGGGGTGAGAACTAAAATTGACTCTCGACAATGCGGTATTTGCTTAGTTAATTCATGCTCAAGGTGAATATTTCTAATTGTTACATCATATTTGCAGTTTTTTGAGAAGAAAGTCTCTAGTTTTATTGGTTGTGGCCGATACATCACTCAGATTGTGCATTGCTTGTTGGAGTGCACTAAAAAAGTCCTGTTCAGGGTATACCAATAACGAGCGATTCTTTTTAAAGGTCCAAATATGTTTAAAACTAACTCTCTGAGTATCAAGCAAAAAGTTGTACTTGGAATTACCTTTGCGGTTCTTGCATCGACAGTGATTGTCGGCGCAATGGCACAATAACAAGCAAGAGATGTATTAAGTCATCGATTGATCGATATTGAACTTCCAGGAATGCTAGAGCGAATCAATGGTGAAATTGACCGAGAAGTCTCTCAGCTATTACTAGCGGCGGAGCAAATTGCTTCAAATGAATTTATTTCTGATGCTATCGAATCGACCGATCGCGATCCGGCACTAGAAAATAAACTGGTTAAACAGCTGAACAATGTTCGTAACCAGTATCAGTTGAACGATGCCTCAGTGGCGAACCGTCAAACGGCTTACTACTGGAACCAAAATGGTTTCCTGCGTCAGTTAAACCAACAGCAAGATGGTTGGTTCTTTGGCTTTACGCAATCTGGACAGCCGACCATGGTGAGCATGTTCCAAGAAGCCAATGGCGAAGTGAAGATGTTTGCTAACTATCAACAACCTTCTGGTTTGGCGATGTCTGGTCTATCAAAGTCGATGGATGACATGGTTAACCTGCTGAACGGCTTTAAGATTGAAAATACCGGCTTCGTATTCTTAACCGATAGCCAAGGTGATGTTCAAATTCACCGTGAGCGTTCTCGCAGTGACTCTTCACTTCAACAACTTTACGGTCCTCAAGCAAGCCAACTACTGAACAAGTCGGGTTTTAACCTGATTACCACTGAAAGCCAAGGCCAAGAGCTGTTCGTGGCGAGCTTGTATGTGTCTTCAATGGACTGGTTTGTTATTGGTGTCGTTCCGACTGGTGAAGTGTTTGCAGAGTTAGATGCGACAGCGCAGAAGATGCTGATCATGACTGCGGTTGTGGCATTAGTGTTTATCCTAATGGGCGTAGTTCTGGCGAACAGCATTACTCAACCGATCAAGCTTTTGGCTAAGCGTTTCGGCGACTTAGGTGAAGGCGACGGTGACCTTGCACAGCGTATCGAAGTGAAAGGCAACGATGAAATTGCACAGCTTTCAAAAGGCTTCAACGGATTCATTGAAAAGATTCACGAGTCGATGAAAGAGGTGTGTTCGACAAGCCAAGCGCTTCAAGTGGCTGCAGAGAGTGTTTCGAATAAAGCTCACATCACCCACGACAACAGCCAAGAACAGCGCGACCAAACCCTTCAAGTCGTAGCTGCCATTAACCAAATGGGTATGACCATCAGTGAGATTGCATCGAACGCGGCAACCGCAGCAGAAACGGCAACTCAAGCTTCAGGCAATACGGAAGTAGGTCGCTCTGTGGTGAACAAAGCAAAAGACGCGATCAGCCGTTTGGCGCAAGATATTGAAAGCACAGGTCAGGTAGTAGAGCAACTGGCTTCTACAACTCAAGACATCGGTTCTATTCTGGGTGTTATTCGTGATATTTCAGAGCAAACTAACTTACTCGCATTGAACGCTGCAATTGAAGCCGCCCGTGCTGGTGAGCAAGGTCGTGGTTTTGCGGTTGTAGCGGATGAAGTACGTAACCTAGCAAGCCGTACCGCAGATTCAACGGAAGAGATTCAAAAGATGATCAACCAACTGCAAAGCGATGCTAAAGATGCGGTAACGGCAATGAGTGCGGGTAAGGTGATTACCCTTGAAGGTGTATCGGCTTCGGATGAAGCGGTAGACGTGCTGAGTGGCATTTCAGACCGTATCGTTGATATCACAGACCGTAACACTCAAGTGGCAACGGCAACGGAAGAGCAATCAACCGTAGTTCACACCATCAACCAGAACATTGAAGAGATTAACGCAATCAACGAAGTGACAACGGGCACGGCTGAGCAACTTGCTGAAGCGAGCCAAGAGCTTCGTGATCTATCGTCTCGTCTAGATAAGATGGTTGGTTCATTTAAGCTTTAATTCTTTCAAGCTGTAACATGACTTAGAAAGGGATATAGACGAAGAGCTGGGGTCATTTCATCGTGAATCCGGCTCTTTTTATTAGTGCGCTAATTTGCCTCTAACTGCCTTTAGCTTGATCTGGTTTCGGGCTTTGCTTTTAATCACCCTAGCATCATAGGGCGTAAATGAGTAAAATCTCGTTAGGTTTAATATTTAGGTAAGTATCATGAGCGATTTTGAAAAAGAACTAGAGCAGATGACTCAAGAGATGGGCGATGAGCCTGAGGTGAAACTGCCATCACTTGAAGAGCAAAAAGCAATTGTTGCTGAGTTCAAGCGACTAGAGGCGGAAGGCAAACTGACTCCTGAAGTGTTAGAGAAGCATTTTGGCCAGTTCAACAAACAGAATGATACGCCAATTCACTAAGTTGATTTAGACAGGTTTCATGTCTGAAAGAAGTGATATTAGCGGTTGGGTTCATAGCCTAACTAACAGATAAAGGTCTAGCGCTTGCTAGACCTTTTTTATTGCCGCTAGCGAAAGACCGAGTGGCTGACTCATGAACTATTCAATGTAAGTGAAACTCGTATCCAACACATAAAAATATCCAGCACATAAAAAAATCCCCCTTACTGAGTAAGAGGGATTCGATATGGGCAAGTTATATCCTAAAAGGCTAAGCGATTAGTCTGTGCCGTATTCTTTGTACAAACGACGACATGCGCGGCCATCGCTGTGGAACAGGTGACAACGGTGCGCTGGAATACCAATCGCCAACTTGTCACCTGATTCGATTTTCAACGTGTCTGGCTGACGATAGATAACATCAGCATCGGCACTTTCAAGGTTTAGGTAAACCTGAGTTTCGTTACCTAGTTTCTCTACCATCATCACGTCAGCTTCAATCGTCGCGTCACCTGATTCAGCAGACATCAAGTGTTCAGGGCGGATACCCAGAGACATACGATCACCAGCATTAACCGTCGTCCCGTCAACAGGAATCCAGAAAGTCATGCCATTAGAAAGTTGTACCAATACGCGTTCTGCTTCAGCTTGTTCAATGTGTACCGACATGAAGTTCATCTTCGGTGAGCCAATAAAGCCAGCAACGAAACGGTTTTGAGGGTAGTGGTAAAGGTCAAGCGGCTTACCGACTTGAGATACATAACCACCATCCAGAACAACGATCTTATCCGCCATTGTCATCGCTTCCACTTGGTCGTGGGTAACGTAGATCATGGTACAACCCAGTTGACGCTGTAGCTTGGTGATTTGCGAACGCATTTGAACACGTAGCGCGGCATCTAGGTTTGATAAAGGCTCATCAAGTAGGAATACGTTTGGTTGAGAAACCAGAGTACGACCAATCGCAACACGTTGACGTTGACCACCAGAAAGCGCTTTAGGTTGGCGCTCAAGAAGGTGACCAAGCTGAAGGATTTCTGCAGCATGTTCAACGCGTTTGTCGATCTCAGCTTTATTTGCGTTTGCTAGCTTAAGACCGAAAGACATGTTGTCGTATAGGTTAAGGTGAGGGTAAAGCGCATAAGACTGGAATACCATACCTACGCCACGCTTTGACGGTTCAACGTCATTCATGCGTTGGTCGCCAATGTACAAATCACCAGACGTAATGTCTTCTAGACCTGCGATACAACGTAATAGCGTCGATTTACCACAACCTGATGGTCCAACGAATACTACGAATTCACCTTCGTTGATGTCTAAGGTTACGTCCTTAGAAATCTGTACATCACCATATGATTTATAAACGTTTTTTAACGTGACACTCGCCATCTAGCTTGTCCTCGATCGATCAAATTTTAAGTTTTACTGCTTATCATTATAAGAAATTTTTGGGTCAGCAGTAACTGTAGGAATTGGTAAGTATTGAGTGAGTAAGAAAAAAGTGGGTGAGACTTGGCTTCTTTAACCAAGCCCACCCGTCATAGCCAAACTGATGCCCATTTTCCCCCACATCCAGCTAAACCTCCCCCGTGATTCAATCACAGATTTAGCTCGATGCTAATATAAGACACCAGCGGGCAGTGAAGCCAACTAAATGAATAATGCGTCAACGCATAACACTTGCCGGTAAAGGGTTCTTACTATCCACTCTTGGATGAATGCAGTTTCGGTGAATTGGCGTAAGGGTACATCCTCCTAATGGAAAATTAACTAGGGGGAGTAGGAGGGGAGGAGTAGATAAATGGGGTTATTAATAATTGGCGATCCAGTTCAAATAAATCCACCGCGTAACGGTGATGTTGATCACGATGAGTATACGTTTTGTGATTGCAGTCTCTAATCTGACAGGATGGCGATCACGAATTTAAGCCATAATAGCTAGGGCGTAGTGGCTAGGATGATGAGCTAGGGTCTGTTTTCTCAGATCATAACCTCCGAAAACTGGCTCGTCTTGGTAGATGTGCCCTACGTATAAATATAAAAAGGATATTCACATGAAAAACGCTCTAAGCGCTGTAGCTCTAGGTACAATAGTTGCTCTGGGTTCTTTTGGTGCAAATGCTGCTATCGAAGAAGGACAACTAACAATCTGGGTAGGTGGTGACAAAGCTTATGAAGGCATGGCTGAAGTAGGTAAACGCTTCGAAGAAGATACTGGTGTTAAAGTAACCGTCGCTTTCCCTGACAAGCTAGAAGAGAAATTCCCTCAAGTAGCAGCAGCTGGCGATGGCCCAGACATGATCTTCTACGCACATGACCGTTTTGGCGGCTATGCAGAAGCGGGACTTCTTGTTGATATCAAACCTTCTAAAGAAACTAAAGAAGGTATCGTAGACTTCGCATGGGACGCTGTTTCATACGAAGGTAAAACAATCGCATACCCTGTTGCTGTTGAGTCAGTTTCGCTAATTTATAACAAAGCGCTTGTTCCTAACCCACCTAAGTCTTGGGAAGAAATCCCAGCACTTGATGCTGAACTTAAAAAAGACGGCAAGAAAGCGATCATGTGGCCTCTACGTGGCGGCGCTTACTTCACATGGCCTCTACTTGCAGCTGACGGCGGTTACGCATTCAAACAGACTGCAGAAGGTTACGACATTAAAGATGCGGGCGTAGCGACTGACGGTGTTCAGAAGTCTCTAGGTTTCATCGAGAAGATGGTACAAGACAAGGTTATCTCTGCAGACATGGATTACTCAGTAGCTGAGTCTGAATTCGTTGCAGGTAACGTTGCAATGACAATCAACGGCCCTTGGGGTTGGGAAAACATCAAGAAAGCTGGCGTAGATTACGGCGTAACAACACTACCTAAGTTCAACGGTAAAGCGTCTAAACCTTTCGTTGGTGTATGGGCAGGTGGTATCAGCACTGCGTCTCCAAACCGCGACCTAGCTGTTGAGTTCATGGAAAACTACCTACTAACAGATGAAGGTATGAAGAGCCTGAACGACGACAAGCCACTAGGCGCTGTTGCTCTTAACTCTTTCCAACGTCAACTAGACAGCGATACTCGTATTGCAGCAACAATGGACAACGCGATGAACGGTGAAATCATGCCTAACATCCCTCAGTTCACAACATTCTGGTACAGCATGGAAGAAGCGATCGGCAACGTAGTTGACGGCCGTCAATCAGTAGACCAAGCACTAAAAGCTGCTGAAGGTCGTATGGTTAAGTAACACCCAGGCACTACCTTTTAAGGAGAGGGTAACCTCTCCTTACTTTTCTATTTTTTATCTATATCGCTAGCAGGTTCCTCTATGCAGTCAGTTCAAGGTACAGATGCTATCCCAGCACCATCAAGCCTTCCAGGCAGTAAAAGCGTCTTCATTAAATGGGGGTTGCTTGGTAGCGTTGGCTTAATAAACGGCTACGCTACAATTCTAATGTATTCTCGCGGTGAGCTCGCTTTTGCGCTGCTTACAGTGATCTTAACGGCTTTGGCACTTTACATTTTTGGTAGTAAAAAAACTTACGCCCACCGTTATATTTACCCAGGTATTGCCGGAATGATCTTGTTCATTCTTTTCCCATTGGCATACACCGTAGGGCTTGCGTTTACTAACTACAGCGCGAAAAACCAACTTTCTCTAGAGCGCACTCAAACCGTTCTTTTAGACCGTTCTTTCCAAAGCGGTGAGAGCTACCCATTTACTTTGTACAAGACAGATGACGGTCACCAGATCGTTGTAAAAGATGGCGATCAACTGTTAGCGACTGACGTATTTTCTCTAGACAATATGACAGAAACAGAGATGGACCTATCTGTTATTGAGTCTGCGCAAGGTGAAAAAGAGAAGATCAAAGCGATCATTCAAAACCGAGCAGCAATCAGTGGTGTTGATTTCAATCTACCTGACGGTGGTGACATCCGCATGAGTGGCTTACGTAAGTTTGCTTCTGTTGCTCCGCTTTACACGCTACAAGACGATGAAGAAACGTTAATCAACAATGAAACGGGTGAAGTTCTCAAGCCAAATATGGATGTGGGTTTCTACCAGCCTGTTGATGCAAATGGTGAGTTTACGGGTAATACCATCTCTCCAGGTTTCGTGGTTAGCATTGGTACGCATAACTTTGAGCGTGTATGGAAAGATGACGGCATTAAAGAACCGTTTATCAGCATCTTTATTTGGACGGTTATCTTCTCGGTATGTACCGTAGCGTTCACGCTAGTTATCGGCCTTGTATTGGCTAACATCGTGCAATGGGAAGAGTTGAAAGGTCGTTCTATTTATCGTGTTCTACTGATTCTGCCTTACGCCGTACCCGCGTTTATCTCGATTCTTATCTTTAAGGGTCTATTCAACCAAAGCTTTGGTGAGATCAACATGGTGCTCGAGAATATCTTCGGCTTAAGCCCGAACTGGTTCTCAGACCCTATCTTAGCGAAAACCATGGTGTTGATGGTTAACACATGGCTAGGTTTCCCTTACATGATGATTCTATGTATGGGTCTGCTTAAAGCGATTCCTGATGATTTATACGAAGCGTCAGCAATCGATGGTGCGAACTTCCTTGATAACTTCAAGCGCATTACGTTCCCATTGATGATTAAACCGCTTACACCGCTATTGATTGCAGCGTTTGCCTTTAACTTCAACAACTTTGTAATGATTCAACTATTGACGAACGGTGGCCCGAACATGATTGGTACTTCTGAGCCAGCGGGTTACACAGACTTGCTTGTAAGCTACACGTACCGAATTGCATTCGAAGGCGGCGGCGGTCAAGACTTCGGTCTAGCAAGTGCTATCGCAACGCTTATCTTCCTATTGGTTGGTGCACTAGCGTTACTAAACCTTCGTTTCACTAAACTGTCTCAAGATTAAGGAGCACGACAATGGCTATGGTACAAGGTAAAGGCCTTAAATACCGAGTGTGGGCAACGCATGCAGTGTTGTGGTGCTTCTTGGCAATGATTATCTTCCCACTACTGATGATCATCGCGATCTCGTTCCGTGAAGGTAACTTCGCAACCGGTAGTTTGATTCCAGATAACCCATCATTGGAACACTGGAAGTTAGCATTGGGTATGTCAGTAACGAACGCAGATGGCTCGGTAACGTCACCTCCGTTCCCTGTGCTAACTTGGTTATGGAACTCAGTGAAGGTTGCAGGTATCACATCGATTCTGATTGTGACACTGTCTACGACATCGGCTTACGCGTTCGCTCGTATGCGCTTTAAAGGTAAGAACACAATCCTGAAAGCGATGATGATTTTCCAAATGTTCCCAGCAGTATTGGCTCTAGTAGCAATCTACGCGCTGTTTGACAAACTTGGTCAATACATTCCGTTCTTAGGCTTGAACACACACGGTGGTCTAATCTTCTCTTACCTAGGTGGTATTGCACTGCACGTATGGACGATTAAGGGTTACTTTGAGACGATTGATAACTCTCTGGAAGAGGCAGCAGCCCTTGATGGTGCAACGCCTTGGCAAGCATTCAGACTGGTTCTACTACCGCTGTCTGTACCAATCCTAGCGGTTGTGTTTATCCTATCTTTCATCGCGACAGTGGGTGAGGTGCCAGTAGCGTCTATCCTACTTACAGATGTGAACTCTTACACGCTAGCAGTAGGTATGCAGCAGTACCTATACCCTCAGAACTACCTATGGGGTGACTTTGCGGCAGCGGCTGTACTATCAGCACTTCCGATTACTATCGTGTTCTTACTTGCTCAACGTTGGTTAGTTGGCGGTTTGACGGCAGGTGGTGTAAAAGGATAAGCTGTACTCTATAAGAAAGAAAAAGAGCGACCGTTAGGTCGCTCTATATTGGCATTTTTATTACATCATTTGGTTTGGCCGCCGATCAGTAATAAAA
The DNA here is from genome assembly GCF_041439475.1 of Vibrio sp. 1S139. Taxonomy (NCBI): domain Bacteria; kingdom Pseudomonadati; phylum Pseudomonadota; class Gammaproteobacteria; order Vibrionales; family Vibrionaceae; genus Vibrio; species Vibrio sp. 1S139. Next base: position 45,114 of record NZ_JBGOOD010000009.1, on the reverse strand, counting down.
ATAACCCTCAGGTTACGCATAGCTGGCTACTAATCAGGTTCCTTACGCTATTAATGATTAGTGGTTTTTGTAACTCTAACCCAGGTATTTACTTGGGTTTTTTTATGCCTGCTACTTTTTGTTTTTTGTGTCAGCGTTACTCGTTAACTATCGCGCTCATATCTACTTTAAAACCCAAAGTTTCGAGTTACTTCTCTCCTAAATACCGACCACTTCATTTTGGTTACTTGTAGAAATGAACTAGTCTCACAAATCAGACACTCAGTATAAGTGGCTGTTGTACTATTGATATGTTGTGAATATTCCAATGCGTGATACTTCAATGATTTGTATGCAACAAAACCTGAAATTGCACTGAAAATGTATGGGTAAGCGAGAGGTAGTTACAAAATATTCAAGTGACATTCATGAGGGTTATGGAGGTAGGTTTATTTATACTTCTGGTTTTTGGTTGGACTTAGAAGTTAGAACTCTTTACTAGAAGGAGCACAACCTAAGTGTTGCAACAACACATAGATACTTTCTTGATCGAGTGCCACGCGACGAAATAGATCGGCAAATGTCGGATCTCCACCGAAACACGTTTGGATATAGTGGTTGATTTCATTGCTGTCGTAGCCTTCGACGTACAAAGTTCTAACCCATTGGTACTCAACAGCCTTTAAATTGTTCAGTGTAGACTCGCTAAGAGTGGGGCGTATGACGCTCAAGAGTGGCTCCAAGAAATTCAAATGCATCTATTATGATTGGCGGTATTTAATCAGAGCAAAATGACGACTTTATTACAGTCAAAATAAATCAGTGAACAAGTGCCGATTCATTTCAACCTTTGGCTGGGTATCACGCTCTTATCGTCTGTATTGGGTGTGCAGCGGATTTGGCGGTGTAGAGCACGAAGGTATCAAATAGATCAATGCCAAGCAGGCGCTTGGCATTGTAATAAAGTTTTATAGGGGGAGGGCTGCTGGTGGACCTTATTTCAGGTACTTCACGTGAGCTTCCATCTCTTCACCAATCTGTTTTCGCATGTTCATTAGGCGAATAGCCGAATCTCGTAATTCGATGTCTTCTGGCGTCTCTGGTATCCACTCTGGCACTTTAGTCGGATTACCATTCTCATCGACAGCGACCATAATAACGATACAGTGAGTTGTTAGGCGGTTATTGAGCTCTTTAGGGTCGCTTGCTTGCACGTCGATAGCGATATGCATTGAAGATGAACCTGTGTAAATGACCTTTGCACTTACTTCCACAAGGTTGCCTACATGAATTGGGGCAACGAATCGAATTCCGCCTGCATAGGCTGTTATACAGTATTTACCGCTCCAACCTGCGGAACAAGCGTAGGCTGCTAAATCGATCCATTTCATTGCTGCGCCACCATGAACTTTACCACCAAAGTTCACATCCCCGGGTTCAGCTAAAAAACGCAGAGTAACGTCTCGTTTACCATCTTGTCGGCTATTGTTACTGCTCATCTATCTTCCTTCATTATTATGCTGCATAACATGCTTGTTACTTGCTAATAACAATATACATAAGATGATAGAAATTAAAGCGGATAATCTCACGGTTAAGACTATTTTTTTCAAACGGATGACGAACCGATGAATATTGATGGTTATTGAGTTTCAAGGTGAGAGATAAACACGGAAAGACAATCGAGAGTAAGCTAAAAGAAAGGGTAGATTGCAAAAAAAACACCTAGCGTAATGCTAGGTGTTTCTAAGCCTTTAGGTACTCATGTCGGTACCTTTTATTGTTTGCCAACTAACCGTTGCTTGTTTGGTTTAGTTAAAGTGACTTTATCGCAATTACCACTAAAGTGGTAGTTAAAACTATTTATTCTTCAGCTCACTTTTACTCTTTCATGAAGTATAGATCCTTCGCGTAGATATTTCCTTTCGGATTGTTGTTAGGGAAGCCTTTGAGTGTATTTCGCACTAATCGAGTGTGATTGTAATGATATAAAGGTATAACTGCTGAAGAATAGTTGAGTAACGACTCATCGTGCTGATATAAAGTAAAGCGTTTAGACTAATCTTCCGTTTTACTCGCTTGCTGTAAGGGCTCATCATAGTATGGATTACAGTAGCCACTCTCATTTGCTGTGTGAAACGTGAGTTTGAATTTTTACCCTAATGTGAGCGTTGGGTAATGCGTTTAGCTTTGTTGAGGGAGAGGAGCCTCAAGCCTTGGTTTTCTTCTGATTTGAGCAAGGATGACACCTGAAATCACCATCACACCACCAATGATGTGGAACTGGTTAATCTCTTCACCAAGCCATGTCGCGGCTAATACGATCGCAACAACCGGAAGCAAATTCATGAACATCGCACTTGAGTCAGCACCAATGGTGTCAATTGCTTTCACCCACATCCAAGGCGCTAAAATCGAAGCGGCAACCGCGGCGTAAGCTATCAATGGGATCGCTTGTTGCGGTGGTAAAAGCTGTTCGCTGGTAAGCCAAAGTGGCGTAAGCATCGCGACAGCAAACAGACCCTGAATGTAAATCACCACCCAGCTACTGATTGGCATTTTCCAGCGTTTCAGTAGTACACAGTACGAAGCATAAACAAAGGCTGCAATTAGCATATAGCCATCGCCTTGAGTCAATTCTTGATGCATGAAGAATAACGGATCGCCTTTACCTAACATCAGGGCTAAGCCTGACAGCGACAATACACCACCCACAATACTCAAACTAGAAATCGACTTGTGCAGCAAAGGGACGCTTAAAAATACACTGATCAACGGGACTAAAGACGTGATCAATGCCATGTTGGAAGCGGTTGTGGTTAAGCCGGCGTAGTAACCTAGAGATTGATTCAACACCATGCCTAAAAAGCCGAGGAACGCTAATTTCGATAAGTTTGGCTTAATGACAGCCCACTGTTTCATCACTGGGCGAATACAGAAAGGCGTGAGAATTAACATCGCAAAAAACCAGCGGTAAAAACTCATTGCGCTAGGTTCTATGGTGCTTGCAGCAAGCTTGTTGACGATTGCATTGGCGGCCCAGATACAGACTGTAAAAAATGGTAATAGGTAATGCATGTGAATTCCGTGGCGAATGAGTTGGTGCGGCTAGTTTGACAGGTCGTTATACTTACAAGTATCTTTAGAAAGACATTAAGCGCGATAGGAAGACAAGTTTGAAAAAACACTCCAGAAACCTTCATCCATCCTTATTAATTGATAAGGCACCATCCAACGTATTTATGAATTTTGAAGCGTTTCTTTCGAACACTGAAACCCGAGTTCATAGCCACTCATGGGGACAGGTTCAATTGATCAGTGGTGGTATATTAGAGATGGAAGCGGAAAGCACTCGATTTCTAGCGCCACCACATCTAGCGATTTGGGTACCGGCCGGGGTGATGCATTGCAGTTATAACCGTAAGCCTTTGGACTACTGTTCACTAAATATCGCCCCAGAACTCACGCAACACCTGCCAGATAAAACCAGCCTTATAAAGATCACGCCGATTGTGTCTTCTATTATCGATGATTTTCGCGATCGTGTGATCAATGTTGCGGAAACCGAGCAAGACCAAAGGCTCGTTCAGGTACTGCTTGACCAACTTGCGCAGCGTGAGGTTGAACACCACTTCTTGCCTTCAACCGATAATAAGTATCTAGCGCCTATATTGGCTTCTGTTGAAGAGAACCCAACCGATGAAGTGACGCTGAAAGATTGGGCTGAACGTGTCCACACCACGGAAAGAACCCTTTCTCGCCACTGCCAGACCGAGCTTGGAATGAGCTTTACCGAGTGGCGACTGCGAGTGCGCTACCTATACTCAATGGACTTGTTGAGAAACGGCCAATCGGTTAAAGAGGTCGCTCTTACATTGGGTTATAACCAAGCAAGCCCATTTATCACCATGTTCAAACGTTACGCGAACCAAACGCCAGAGCAGTATAAGAACCGTTTGTTGTAGCTCGGTCTTGTTGCCAAAAGAACGGATGTTTGCGCTAGTTAGTGCGTAGATAGACCACAAGTGAATAGATAGACCATAAGTGAATACGTGCAGTATGAGCTTATGGAATCGCCCCTAACAGCCCATATATTTCGCTCTGTTGTTCGGTGACATCCTCATAGTGTTGGTTCAATAGAGCACTGTTGCTGCTCACTTTGAACAGTATGTACGTTTCTCCGTCGACCTCGAACCAATTGAAGGTTCCATGCTGGTTATACGTGGTCATTGTTTTGTTTATCTTCATGAGATATACATTAGCAGCGCAAGACATGCAGACGTACATAAGCCAAAGAAAGAAAAGAAAAACCACGAGCCTAATACTGTTTTTTCTTTTCCTACCTCTTCATTACTTTGCTGCCAACCAAGTTCACGAACCTGATCCTTGGTAAGGTTTAAGTCTAGTTTCTCGATGTATCTGTTAAGTTCGTCATTGTGCACTGAGCTAAGCATGTTCTATCTCCTCTAACCATTTGATTGGTATTTTAGGGGAGCCCAGTGTTTGGTTAAATTAGATATTTTTCAACAGGCGTTAAGGTAAATAGAACATATGGAATAACAAAAAACCTCCGTGGTGGAGGTTTTGGTTGAAAGTGTTTTAGTTGATGGTTATCGCGATGTATTTGTTGTTAGATTCCACCTGTATTAATACACAATCTAATACCCAGTCAACTCCATATAGCCAGACCCAGAATGAGAACCTTTGATTTCAATTGGCCCTTCCCAATAAGGAACCGACAGCGGCATTTTGGCATTTGGATTGAGTGCCGAGACGGTCAGTTCTATTTGCTGGCTTGGAATCGAAACTTGCCACTCTGTTGGGTAGTCACGCCCGTCGATTTTAGTTTGCTTGATGGCGGTTAAGCTGATGTCTTGCTGCTTAATCGCGATGCCGGAGCCATCTTGATTCATCAACCTCGCATGAGAATAGCTGGCTTTGCCTGTAGTTGAGTTTCGAAGTTGAAATACCACCAAGCTGGTTTCATCACTCAGCCTTAGCGCAAACCAATCCCAACCTTGTTGCGAGTCGAGTAAAAACTGCGAGCTCCACTCTCTGTCTATCCAACCTTTGCCGGAAACTTGATGGGTGACGCCATCAATAGTTACCTCGCCCGATACATTGATGAATGGTTGGCTGTAGTAATAGGAAGCCACTTTGCCATCGCTACTTTTAGTGCTGTAGCCTTGTTCGCCTTGCTTTTGATATGGCGCGTTGTTGGTTAACTTAAGCGAATATCCAAATTGACCCGAGTTAGCGACCAATGTAGCTGGGAACAGGTCATCGGTCGTCGACGTCCATTGCCAATCATCGAGGTAAACACGAAACGGCGAATCGCTTACACCCGCCAGTTCAGCTTGGTCACGTGACCATTTTTCATCGGCATAGTGTTTATTTTTAGTGGTGACAGCGCTGTGCGCCATGTAAATCTGCTGACTTTGCCACGTAGTTTCCTTGGTGCTATTGCCACTTTCATGTGGTGCAGCCGCAAAGCGGAACTGTGTCCATTGCACACCTAACACATTGTCTTCTTCATCAATTAAGTTTGCGGTTAAATACCACCATTCATGACGAAAATCTGGATGTGCTTGATGGTCGGCAGGGAAGGCGATGTCGATACCTTTAACTACCGGTGTGAATTGATCAGTCTCTTTTTGTGTTTCATCGTCGGTTTGTTTTCCAGTGCCAAGTATTGAGCCCATATTTTGAGCTGATGGTTGAGTGGATTCATCGCACCCTAAAAGGAGCAAGATGCCAAGTGTGAGAACGAAAACTCTCATTGTTCGATTCATCACAACACCTCACTCTGTAAACTGGATACCACGGGTTTGCTGACCAAACGCCACAGTGGAATCAAGGTCGCAATCACTGCCACTAAAATGGTGATGGTTGCGATGCTGAGTGCATCACTCCAATTCCATACGTAATTTAAGCTCCAACCAAAGGCGCGTAGGGTAACGATGTCCGTCAACACATAACCGACCATAGCGCCGAGTGGTAAAGCGATAACCAGAGTGAAGGCGACCAGAACAACGATTTGCCCGACCACCATTGCCATCAATTTTTTCTGACTAACACCGAGTGCATACAGCCTTGCAATGGCGGCTTTACGTGCATCGAGCAACATGAAACAGGCGCAGAACAACCCAATCACCGCCACCATTAATGTGACGCCATTAAGCGCCCGCGTGATGGCAAAAGTTTGTGAGAATATATCCAACGCGATCGATTTGATCTGTGCTTGATTGTAAAGCTGACCTGGGTGCAGATTGAGTTGTTGGCGTAACTGTTCGTACACCACTTGTGGGTCGCCAGAGACTTTGATTCCCAAGCTGGTGGGTAAGTCAGTAAATCCGCTTTCGATCCACAAATTAGGTGCAAGTAACACTTCGCCATTCGGTGAGCCGTAATCGTGGAAAATCGCCCCGACGATGAGCGCTTTGTCTTGGATCGCGTCGAGCTTGAGTCGGCTTCCAAGCGGCAAGCCGAGCTTCACTGCCGTAGGTTCGCTGATCGCCACGAATTCACCTTGGTAAAAGCGCGTCCAGAAATCATCAAGGTGGGATTGAAATACCATGGTTTGCTCAAGTGTGTCTTTGTCTTTGGTGCCGAGCAAAGTAGGTAAGCCCTGCAAGTTATCATCGACATAATATTGCTTATAAACGGTTTCAACATTTTCAAACTGCTCTAACGCACGTTCCACATTCGCGATTTCACCTTGGGCAGGGCTAACGTAAATATCGGCATGTAAGCGCTGTTCAAGCCATTGCTTTAACGTGGATTCAAAGCTGCCGACTAAGGTATTCATTCCGATATTGGCGGTGACAGCGAGAAGCAACGCCATCATGGCAAGGGAGAGAGGGGAAATAAGTTCACGTAGCTCAGCAAACAGATATTGTATTAACCCCGATTGGGTGCGTTTTTCGCTCCAGTTCGCTAGCACGCTTAGCGTTTTGGGCAGGTACAAAGGAATCGATACCACTAACACACCGAGCCATGCCATGGTGAAGCGATGATGTTCGCTCATCCATAAACCTGCTAACGCGAGAATAGTTAATACTGACCCGATAACAAACAGCTGATTTTCGTTAGACGTTTCCGGCGCTTGATAGAAACCGCCATGGGAAGAGAGGGGTTGTCGCACCCGCTGTTTAAAGTGTTGCCAACAAGCGACAAGCGTTGCGGCCAGCGTGAGTAGCAGTGCCTGCACTAACCATTGCCACTGCCATGTACCGGGAAGCAGTGTTGCACCATAAAGTTGCTCAAGTGTTATCGCGACGGTTGGATGCAGCCAATGGCTGAGTTGGATGCCGAGAATGAAACCAAGCGACGCGCCTAGTGTGACTAAAAGAGTCAGCTCGACTAACAGAGCTGAAAACACGATGCTTGGCGTAATGCCGGCTTGTTTAATTTGCACCAATAGCCGATTACGCTTCAGTAAACTGTACTTCACACCATTGTAAGCGATGAATAGGCCAACCAAAAACGCCAACAGACTCATGGCGGTGAGATTGAGGTGAAAGCTATCGGTAATTGAACCCAGATCCGTACTTTGGTTGTTGGAAATCCATCGTCCTTGCTCGCCAATAAGGCTTTGCCATTTATCCTGAGGATTGCTGTTAGTGTCGCTCTTAGTGTCAAAAATAGCGATGTAGCTCAGTTGCCCTTGCTTGTTAAGCAGTTGCTGAGCGAACCCAATATCCATCAACATTCGGCTACCTAGCTGCCATTCATCTGGTAGCACTACCACTTGAGTGAGCACTTCATCCAAAGTGAGTGTGTCTACTCCTCCCAAGTTCTGGTGTTGCGACTGGCTCATCATCACAATGGGTTCACCCGCTAAGAGTTGCGGCAAAGGTAAGGCATTGTCGAACAGGGAAATGTTTGGTTCTTTGGTTTGAGTGTTGCTTTGTTCGTCGACGCGAGCGTGACGAGATCTTGAAGTGAGGGCGGCGATCAACTCACTGCCTTGAACTGACCAACGTCGACCTTGCTCGTCTCTTACTCGCCCTTCTATAACAGGTAGCGCTGCGCTTAATCCACTTTGTCTTAAGCTGAAGTAGAGCGATTCCGGCAAATAGTTTTGCCCTGCTGGTGGAATGATAAGGTTCTGCGCTTGAGCGCTAAGTTGCTCGGTCGATTCTGCATAACTGCGCTTGGCATTGAGGTTGATGGCTTGCACTGCGACAAACAAGGTGACCGCTAACACAATGCCGATCAGAATCGCTGCGGCTTGCAATGGTGATTGACGATAGTGCGCCGCGAATAGATTCAGAGTCAGTTTGGTATGGGTGAGCTGGTTCTGAGCGAAGCCAGTTTGCTTCATTGGATTACTCACAACGCTGCTACTCTTGGGGTTAGATCGGCGTTCCTTAAACAACCATCATCTAACACCAATTTTGTCTGCATAAAGCTGGCGCATTCTGGGCTGTGCGTAACCAAAAGCACCGCAGTGTTGCCTTGAGTGGTGATTTCACTCAGCAGCTTCATAACCTCTAACCCTGCTTTGTGGTCGAGGTTGCCTGTGGGTTCGTCGGCAAGCAATAGTTTGGGTTTATGGGCTAGCGCGCGCGCTATTGCGACTCGTTGTTGCTGACCGCCAGAGAGTGCGGATACATGTCTTTCGAGTAACTCGTTGATACCCAATGCATCAACTAAATAATCGCACCAGTCGCTCCATTTTTGTTGATTCAAATGGAGCGGGAAGGCGATGTTTTGTTTTACGTTGAGTGGGGTCAATAAGTTGAACTGTTGAAAGATAACGCCCAATTTTTGATGACGAAATCGGCTCCATTGTGGATCTTTCCAATTTGATGTGTTCTCGCCATCAAGCCACAATTCTCCACCGGATAGAGGTTCAAACCCCGCAATGATGTTAAGCAGAGTACTCTTTCCACTGCCACTCGCCCCTGTCAAAGCCACGCTTGCCCCTGTTGCCAAAGCGAAGTCGACATTTTCCAACACGCTATGAGTGTCTTTACCATCAACAAAGCTTTTGCTGGCATGTGTGAGTGTGACAATTGGGCTTTCCATTTCCTTTCCTTATAACCAAAACCTACCATCAAAAGGTGTCGTTACTTGTGGCAATTACTGAAGCGACAAGCTCTATAAAACTGTAGACAACAATTTCAAACAATAGAGCGATTTATATCGAATTATTAATAACTTGTACTGCAAAAAGAGGGGAATAGATCAGTGTGAGATGGAATACAGGTGTAAGTGGGAGCTTAGAGTCACCTAGGAGGCTTTTGGGGCTGTTTATAGATAATAAATATCTATGTTAAAAATTGTCCCAATTCCAATTCGTTTTAAAAGAAAACGCCCCCGATTGGTTGAAGCCAATCAGGGTTAGTAAGGCCCAAGAAAATCTAGTTACTTGGACTTTATTGCGAGGATTAATTTTGCTAAGGCACCTAACAAAGCAGCGATAGCGAAAACCAATTCAGGGTTATTCATATTATTACCTATAAAGAAGCTCTCGCCTTATGTGAGAGATTCTTCGTATTATCAACATGCATGTGATGGAAGGCAAGATAAAGAAATGGGGCTACCTGTGGATAACTATCTGATTTATTAGGTTTTACTAAAAGGGGGGGAGGCGGTGTAGCCTTCAAGTTGCAAAGTACTTGCTTACAATAGTTATGAGTGTGTCAAAGAGTCTGCTTTTACTTCTATTTTTCAACGTCACTTAATATGGATCGTACTCAACTTTCCGTAATCAACGACCTAACCACGCTCTAAGCGTCGTTAAGTCGTTATTGGTTTGAGGTCAGGGATTAATTGAGCGCTTTGATCAGAGCGATTTCGCGTTTGATCTGCTTACTCTCTTGCTCAGTTGCTTGCGCCAGTTTCTTTTCGCGTGTGGTTATGGCAGCTTGTTTCGCTTCGTCAGATTTGAACATCAGTTCTTTTACGTTGATAGAAGCGATGTTTGTGTAGCGGCCATCGTCACTGGTCGGGATTGATATGGTTTCATCATTAATCAATGACTTCACTATCTCTCGTTGTTCATTATAATGGCTTTCTAAACCAGAAAGTGCCCATCGTTGTTGAGGTTTACCTTCATACTGACCGTTCCTTTCTTCTTTAAGATATTTGATGGTCATATTACGGATTGTGCCTGCTTCTTCTCCATACTCTGCTTCCGTATCAAAAAGTACAGGGAACGATTCGCCTTCTAGCACGCCGCCTTTCTTGGTTAGATGACCCATTCGATAGCTATTCATACCAATACGGATTTCTGTTTGATCTGTAACCGGAGTGCCATCTGCAAACGCGAGGTTGGTAATGCGTGTACCTGCAGGCTGAGTAAGGTCGATGGTATAAGCCACGCCCGCGAAGAAGTCATTGGTCGAGTATTTTGATGCTCTGCGTTCAGGGTTAAAGCTGTAGGTTACATCGCCAGGTTGTACTGAGTTGAAGTAGCCCGCAGACCATTCCATGTAGGTTCTTAACTCTTTGCCTGTCATCTGGTAGACAGTGATTTCGCCACCTGCGTATTGGTAGTTGTACGCGATGTCTTTGGCTTTGATTGGGCCAACATCAAGCTCTGCATTGTCGTTGTCTATTTGAAGTGCAATGACATTGGCTTTGGGTGCATAGAAGAAGCTCGCTTCTTGGAATAGCGCACTGATGCCTGTGTCTTGAACATGGACTTGAGGGATACCGCGGATTTCGTTTTCTGGGACTAAATCAACGCCGGTAAGTTGAGCGACAGGTCTGTTCGCCATTTCTCGGAGTTGTTTGTGGTAAGGCTGGTATAACTCGTCCATATTCTCATCAGAGTCGATACCTTTAATTTTATAGGTGAAGCTGTCTTTGTTGACGAGAGTGAATGTGCCATCGCGCTCTTCAAATTGAAGATCGATACGAGATAGGGCGCGGCCATATCTGTCGGGTTCAGTAATAATAACGCCATTTACAACGGCTTTCTCGATGCGAGTGTGCATGTGGCCAGCGACGATGGCATCAAGCTCTGGGTTTGCATTGGCAATGTCGGTGACACCGGTGTCGGCAATGTCATTCTCGTTCTCAATTCCCATATGGGCAACCAATATGATGGCATCCACTTTATCATCAATCTCTTTGACGATTTTCTTCACTTCCAAGGTTGGATTAGTGAAAGTGACGCCTTCTAAACGGTTGGTACCTTGCGCAAAGACCTCCGTCATTGGGGTATCCATTCCGATCACGCCGATCTTAATGCTACCGCGTTCTAGGATGGTGTAACCAGGCAGGAATGGGTTTCCGTTTTTGTTCTTGATGTTGCCACCGAGAGACTGCCCTTTAAATTGGGTAACGGCCCTGTTGAGGGTTTTGAGGCCAAAGTCGAATTCGTGGTTACCTAAAACCCACACATCGTATTTCATGTGATTAAAGCCAAGCATCATTGGATCAACGGGCTCGTCTTTGAAGGTTTCTACGAAGTTGCCTTGGATGGTATCGCCAGCGTCGACAAGGATAATGTTAGATTGCTCTTTGCGGATCTCACCAACTTTGGTCGCGATTTGGCTCAAGCTACCACGAGTGGTGAGTTTATCTGCCGCGTAATCCCACGCCATAAAATGACCGTGGATATCTGAAGTACCCAGTATCGTGACATCGTGTATATCGCCATCAGCTGCAAAGGTGGGAAAGGCTAGAGAGAGTAGGATGGCGCTTGATAGTATGTGTCTTTTCATAAGTATGTTCACATCGTGGTTTTAAGTATGACGCTACCATATAGAATCGAGGTTATCTTATGGGTGATCAGTATCATATTTCTAATGATATAACTAATTGATGTTTCAAATAAATGTGATTCATGACCATCTCGTAACCACTTAAGTTATGGAGAAATGCACCACAACTCTTCGCTATCTTTTCAATCTTCGATTTCTTTAATCAAACTTCCTAAGCGATGGTGTATTAACAAGCACGCTTGTAAGCTGTTGAACGTCTTGCCTGTTGAAATAAACAAGGTATATATCGTCCAACTCTCACTTACTGTGGCAGTAAGATGATCTTGCCCTCTAGGCGTGTGGTTTTCGATTCAATGAGATCAATCGCGGTTTGCACTTCATCGAATGGTAGATAGCGGTCAACGTCGAGCTGAATGTCGTTTGTGATGAAGTGATCTAGCATGGTCGTGAACTTATCACGGCGAACATCTTTACCTTCTGCTTCCTCCCAATAACGCAAGAAGAAGGTGCTGAAATCGATGTGTTGGTTTTTCGCGTACTCAAAGAAGCGTGGCTCGTAAAAATCCAACGACAGCGTCCCATAGTTGATAAAGCGCCCGTTGTTGCCAAGGGTGTGAACAAGATCGGTTCCGGGTGAGCCGCCAATCGCATCAAAGGCAACGGTTGGCATAGGCAAGCCTAATGCCTTAATTTGAGAAACTAGATCAGCGTTCGCATCTATCACCCAACAGGAAGTGGCAGGGTATTGTGTCTGCTGTGATGTAACGACAATGATGTTGAAGCCGAGTGATGCTGATAACTGGGAGAAGATCTTACCGATGGCTGAACTGCCCGCGTTGATGATCAACACATCCTCTTGGGTCAGCTTGGCTATTTCTGTCGTTAGCACCCATGCGGTTAGCGCATTAATGTACAACTGACAGGCGTAGCCATTGTCTAAATGTTGAGGAATTTGGAACAGATCATCTGGTGATACATCGACATAGTTCTGCCATGTTCCACTGGTTGCCACAAGCACTCGTTGATTCACTATAAACTCAGCACTGCTGGATTCTACAATCCTTCCTACCGCTTCAAATCCCGGTACTCTCGGCGGCTGATGGCTATGTTTGTATTGGCCCACACCATAAATCGACAACAGATCACTAGGGTTGATGTTAGTCGCTTCAATTTGTACGCGAACTTTATCTTTGTCTAGTACCCCTAAAGCGACATGTTCTAACTTGAGAGATTCTTTTGGCTGACCGAAACGGAACTGGCTAATTCGGGTATTTTGCTTAGTGTCAGTCATAGTTTGGGCACCTTTATGGATTATGAGTACTGCATCGATTTTAAGTGTAGCGTGTTCATAAATAATCTTGGGTCGGAAATGTTGCTCAACATGGCTGGTGTTGGCAGACAATCGTCATCAACGTAGTCGACATAGTCTGCCGCCGAATCAAAGATCAAAATATCCAAAGCCAAACGATCCAAGCCATATCGGCCTCGGTGGATCATGTCCGCTGAAAACACCAATAAGTCACCGGCGGCTAATGGTATCTGCTTACCACCAGAGATGTCATCGCTGCTCACTTTGCCGTTTTCTTCTTGGCGAACATTGTACTCTTCTTCGTTGTCCCAACGCTTGTGTGTGCCAGGGATAAGTTCCATACCTGGCTCATCAAAAATGGGCACTCGCAGATGCAATACCTGGGTTTCCATGATGACTTTCATTTGGTCATCAACGTCGTAATCGTATTGACAGTCACGATGCCAGAAGTCTTTTTGTTGCGGATTTACTGGGTTGAAGAACAGCTGTGTATTCATGAATGCTGGTTTGTTCGGAATCACCGCATCAACCACGTTCATCACTTGTTTCGAGCTGATGAAGTCGAAAAGCACGCTTCTATCGTCGGCGAGCAAATACTCGCTTCCCGTAATTAAAGACGAGTTAAATGCTTCTTCTTTATAGAATTCTTCGTTGTCTGCTTTCCATGATTCATGAAATTTCAGCACGACTTTTCTAAGCGATGCAATTTGAGCTTCATTGAAATAATTTCTGATAACAAAGTAACCATGTTCGTCGTAACGGTCACTTAATTGTTGGCTGTTTTCTACCACTGACTACCTTCGTTCATTCTTTGCTGTATAATAACTAAGGTCAACAGCCCTAGAGATTTCTTGGGCGCATAATGCCAGACAGTCGTCATTCAACCAAGTAACGAGTGCAGAAGCCTGTAGATTCAGTGATGCGATAAAACTCTATGGGGGCGAGTGTTACATGCCTATCCATATCATGGACTCATGCGATAAAAATCTCCGCATATGTGATCTACCCCCTTTTTTTATAAAATAAAAAGATTCACATGGTGAATGTTTTTGTGGTTTGCATGATTATTGACCATGTTGAAATTTGGTTGCGTATGGAAGATAGAAAATCATGGATGGTTTTTCGCTGGATATGAGAACACTTAATTTTATTATTATTTTGTTCTCTTTCATTTACTGTATTGGCTTGTTGTTATTTCAATTCACTCAACAGTCCATTAAAGGGCTTTCAATCTTTTCCATTTCAATATTTGTTATCGGAACTGGGCCGTTGATGTTGAGCCTAAGAGGGGAGTTCCCTGATTGGGTCACCGTTATTGGTGCCAATATGGTCATTGCGCTTGGTTTTCATCTCGCCTTGTATAGCTTATGTCTGTTTCGAGAATACTCTCTCAAATGCACCTACCTCAGTAGTCTAATGATGTTGGCTCTTTTGCCATGTTTTATTTACTTCACGTTCTATGAGCCTTCCATAAAGGCTCGAATTATCCTCATTAGTTTATATCTGGCTTTTGTGACTCTTTGCACTGCCTTTGCGGTATTAAAGGGCCGGCGTGATGACTTGACTCTAGGTATTCGGATGATGGCCTTGTCATTTACGATATATGGCGGGTTTATGGTTTTTCGAGTTGTGGTGACGCTATTTTCAACTGAGCTCCAGGATTTCATGGCGGCCACTCTCATTCATCAACTTGCCTTTTTAGTGAGCATCGTTCTTATTGTGTCGATGAGCTTTACAATGCTTTGGCTGATTAACGCAAGGTTGCTTAGTTCTATTCACGAGCTGTCCTACAGCGACCCTCTAACGGTACTGGGAAACCGCAGAGCATTAGATGAGATGGTTCCAGTTATCATGAAGCAGGCGGAAACTGCACCTGTTAGTGCCATTATGATGGATATTGATAATTTTAAGTCGATCAATGACCAACACGGACACATTGTAGGTGACCTCGTGATCAAGTCTTTTGCTGAAATGGTTCAAAGTGCGATAAAAACATCGCCTAAAGCCAGTGCGTTTCGTTTTGGCGGAGACGAGATAATGATTTTATTGCCTAATGTCGATTTCCAACAAGCTCAGGTTATTGCCTGCAAGTTACGATTGTCTATTTCAGAGGTATCAGCAGTACTAGAACATGAGATGTTTCTGACATCGAGTTTTGGTGTTGCTCAGCTTCACCCGCATGAGAGTTGGAATGGGTTTATTAGCCGAGCCGACAAAGCGTTATATCAAGCGAAAACAAACGGTCGCAATATGACTTCAATTTGTCCTAGTCATATTAACGAGCTCGTCACTGCCACATAACCAATACTGCTGCGATAGAAAGCAAGATGAGCGCAAGAATGTCTTTGCGCGCGATGCTTTGCCCTAACCAGAAATAGGATATCAACACCATGAAGATCACTTCGACTTGCCCGAGTGTCTTTACGTACGGCACGGCTTGAAGCGACATCGCGCTAAACCAACCCAGAGAACCGATAACACTCGCTAAGCTTGTCATGATGACTAGTTTCGACTTCTTGAATATCAGGCGCAGCGTGTCGCGTTCTCTGAAAAAGAGATACGTACAGATAATCACTGTCTGAAGGGAAATGACGAGGAACAGCACCCAAGCAGCGCTATGAGGGAAGGGCAACCCTATGCTCAAACTTGCTTCCCGTACCCAAAGAGACGTTAAAGCAAAGGCGGTGCTACACGTCATACCTAATAAGAACACTTTCGGGGACAAGCTTCGCCAGCCAGAAGCGCTACTCATGATTAGCACGCCTAAAGTACCAATAAGTACGCCGACCCAACCTGTTAGTGTCAAAGCAGTACCAAAAAACAATACGGATAGCACAGCAGATACGGGGGCTTCACACTTGGCTAAGCCTGCGCCTATCGCATAGTTTTCGAGCTTGAACAGCATCACCATTAAGCCGGTCGCGAGGATCTGCATGATGGCGGCAGCAACAATATAGAAAACAAACTCACCCGAAAAATCCGGTGCGGATACGGGCTGCCATTGATAGAGGGCGCAGAGGTAAATAAGGGCGATAGGGCTAGCCCAAATAAATCGCGCTAACGTTACGCCAGCCACGCTCATGGTGCCACTTAATTTACTTTGAAAGGCATTGCGCCAAGATTGGCTAAAGGCGGCAAGGAGAGTAAAGGCTATCCAACTAAAAGACATGACGCGTCCATGTGTTATGTAATTTGGTGGTGATACTAACAAAAAATCACTTGATAAGAAGTGTCATTATCTGTTTATAGCCACAGGCTCACCTTTATTCTCTATTCGGCAGTAGAGATATCTTCAACAGTTCGATGCTTTCTTCAGAAGATCGGCTGTTTCTTGTTTTTGAAATAGAACAGCGCGCTGATCGAAATGAACAGTAAGGTGAAGTAATAGAAAAACGAAGACAGTGAGGCCAAGAAGGCAAGGTTCTGTTCTATTTCTTGTTCGGTGAAGCCCTGAGACACCAACTTATAGTAGTAAGCGTACAAGATCCCGATCAGCCCGTATCCGAGGTTAAACATTAAACCTTTGAAACTAAGAACGGTGGCTCGGTTGTGCGATTCGGTCTTTTTATTCAGGTGGTAGCTGATGAAAATGTTCATCGTCATGATGATAAAGATTAACACCAACGCCGGAATGACCCCGTAAATCGACCAACCTAAACTGATCCAGTAATAAGTCGCCATGCTTGCTAAACCCATGACCACAATGAAGGTTTTAGGCTCAATACTCTCTGCTAATCTTCGGCTTTGTCCTGCCAATATAATCTTAAGCAAACTTATACCCGCACCAATAAAACCAAAGTAGATAATTGGAATATCAATCGCCAGATAGTATTGGCTGTTCATGGTCAGGAACATGCGTGAGGTGTGTTCGAATAGGCTGTAGTAGAGCAAGATGAACAGCACGTAAGGTGTAGCGAATACCCATTTACCCGCATCGATCGTCAATTTAAGACTTGAGATGGTGGTTGCCAATTTGGTTTGGTCGCTTGGCATCAGCTTTTTCTCTTCGCGCATATTAATCGCGGCATAGATGGCGATCATCGCTACAAATAGGGTGGCGAACACAGGAATACGCATCAGGTCTTTAGTGCTTTCTGGTTCGGCTAGTCCAAGGAAATGAAAGATGTTCGTCATAAAGTTCACGTCGTACATCGCCGCACCAATCAGCGTGACAAAGATACCGACCGTTGAGGCGACACGAAGCTGGATTTGCAGCACTCGCGGCCACAACTCTTCATTACCTTGTTCTTTTAAGGTGTCGTAAGCCAATGCCTCGTCGGCGCCGCTGGCCAGTGCCATCGCTAAGCCACTGAGAATCCGGTTAATCAGAAAGACTATGAACACCAAGTCGGGGTTTCCGGTTGGCACTAAGGCGATCATTGCGATCTCAACAAACATCACAATCGAAGACAGCACCACCAGTTTCTTGCGGCCTAAGGTATCGGCGAATGCACCCGACGGTACTTCAGCAAGTACAATGGTGACCGCCCAAACTACATTGAGCATCGCGAATTGAGACAGGGTTAACCCGTAATCTAAATAAAGTAGGGTGAATATAGGGTAGTAAAAACGCGCAAAGTAGCTGCTTCTAAACATTAAGAAGTAGCGGACATTGGGAATTTTAAGGATCTCTTTGAGCGTCATGATAATTTCAGTAATTTAGATAACACATTATTATGTATAACCCTTTTACTCTTTTAAATCATGAATTGTTGTCAAATCCCTACAATATCTGGTTTGGGTGATCTTCGAGAGCATGGTTCATGGTGGGTTATAGGCTTCTGTTCTCCAAATCACTTCCCCCCATTCATTTAGTTTGTGGTGCTCGTTTCACTTGTTCGACTGATTTTGGTGCAAGATCGAAACTCTACAACGTCGCTCTCGCATTTACATCTTATTGTATGATTTAATTGTTGGTAGTAATGATACGCAATGAATCCAATGTAATTGAGGAAGCGAGCATGATCTTAGAGTCATTCAGTCTGGAAGGTAAAGTAGCGATAGTGACTGGCTGCAATACGGGTCTTGGGCAAGGCATAGCATTAGGCCTAGCGGAAGCTGGTTGTATGGTTGTCGGTGTTAACCGAACAGAACCTGAAGAGACTATTGAAAAAATGAGTGCAGCAGGCCATTCGTTCTTAAACGTGAGTGCTGATCTTCTCGATCAAGCGTGCATTCCAGGGGTTATAGAGCGCACTTTGGCTGAGTTTGGCCAAGTCGACATTCTCGTGAACAATGCAGGAATTATTCGCCGCCAAGATGCTATTGAGTTCTCAGAGCAAGATTGGGATGACGTAATGAACGTGAACACCAAGACAGTGTTCTTTATGTCTCAGGCTGTTGCAAAGCAGTTTAAGGCTCAAGGTACTGGCGGAAAGATCATTAACATTGCATCGATGCTCTCATTCCAAGGTGGCATTCGAGTTCCTTCCTATACGGCTTCAAAAAGCGCTGTGATGGGCGTGACACGTGCTATGGCGAACGAATGGGCGCGCGACAATATCAATGTGAATGCGATAGCACCCGGTTATATGGAAACGAACAATACTCAAGCTCTGCGTGAAGATGCTGAGCGCAATCAAGCGATTCTTGAGCGTATTCCGGCTGAGCGTTGGGGTAAACCGCAAGATATCGCAGGTCCTTGTGTGTTCTTAGCATCATCAGCATCGGATTACATTAATGGCTATACCATTGCTGTTGACGGTGGTTGGTTAGCACGCTAGTTGGTTTTTTATTCTAAATTTTGAGTTTGCAGCAATCTTGCAGGAGAAGATAAATGAAAATCGCTTTAATGATGGAAAACAGTCAGGCAGGTAAAAATGCCATGGTTGCAGCTGAGCTAGAGTCAGTGGCGGGTGGCATTGGTCACGATGTTTTCAACTTAGGTATGACCGACGAGAATGATCACCACTTAACGTATATCCACTTAGGTATCATGGCCAGTATTCTGATCAACTCAAAGGCTGTGGACTTTGTTGTGACGGGATGTGGAACAGGGCAAGGTGCTTTGATGTCACTGAACCTGCACCCGGGTGTGGTTTGTGGTTACTGCCTAGAGCCATCAGATGCTTTCTTGTTTAACCAAATCAACAACGGCAATGCTCTCGCTCTCGCTTTTGCTAAAGGCTTTGGCTGGGCAGGTGAACTCAACATTCGTTATATCTTTGAAAAAGCGTTCACAGGCGAGCGTGGTAATGGGTATCCACTAGAACGTGCAGAACCACAGCAACGTAATGCAGCAATTTTGAATGAAGTGAAAGCGGCGGTGGTAAAAGATAACTTTATTGATTCTCTGAGAGCTATCGACCAAGATCTAGTGAAAACAGCGGTTGGCAGCGAGCGTTTCCAACAATGCTTCTTTGAGCATTGCCAAAACCAAGAAATCGCTGATTATGTTCGTTCACTTTTAGATTAATTAGAGCGTTTAGTTCTGATAGAGCCAACCTTGTTCGGCTGGCTTTTTGATGAATAATTAAAGCAATGTAATGAGACAAACAGTAATCAACTGGCTAAATTGCGATTCGTGTTTTCCTGCATCTACTCTTCATCTTCGGTTTCTTTGGAAGCATTCGAGGCACAGCCTTTCTCTAGCCAGTTGTCCAGTACGTGTTGCAGTGCCTTCAAAGAGGTTGGCTTCTCTAGGCGACCATCCATCAGTTTGCTGATCATATCTAACTCGTGTTGTCCTGATTCGCCAGACAAAGCAATGATTGGCGTTTGAGGAGAGCGTGCCTTGATAATTTGGCTTGCGTCAAAACCATTCATTATCGGCATTTGTACGTCCATTAAGATCAAATCGACCTTGTGTGTTTTGAACAGTTCGACGGCATTCTCACCGTTTTTGGCTTGTAAGCTATTGACGCCAAGTCGACTCAAGTACATTTGAACAAGCGTGCGTTGTACTTCTTTATCATCGACGATCAGTACGGTTGGAGCCAAATGATTCCCTGGGGTTAGCGTGCTTGTTGGTTCTGAATTTTGCGTTGCCGCTTGGTTGTCTGGCTTAGCTTCAGCGTTGGTTTTGTTTTCAGTTGTGGTTTGATTACTTTTCCAATCATTGAAGTAAGGCGTACGAAGTGCGTCTGCTTTGGGTGCATTGGGTACTACCGGGAAGTACAGGTGGAACTCAGTAAACTCCCCAAGTTTAGAGTGGCACTCAACTCGGCCGCCAAATGAACGCATCACACGTTGGCAATAGCCAAGCCCTAGGCCGCTACCACCGCTTTTTTGGTAAGAGAAGAAGTCATCAAAGATCTTATGTGCAATGGCTTCGTCAATGCCAGGGCCGGTATCTCGGAATATCAGAACGTTCTCGTAAGGCCCTGTGTTGGTGCTGATCTCAATTTGGCTTTCTGGATAAGAATCAAAGTAATAGATTGCATTACGTATCAGGTTGAAAATAACGAAATTGAATAAGGTTTCATTGAGCTTTGCCACAAAATCAGCATGTTGTGGTAAACGAATTCGCTCAATGATCTTCTCGTTCTCAAAGCCATAATGGCTGACGGCTTGATCCACGGCCTTGTGGATAGAGGTCATGGTGATTGGTCCATGCTCGGGTGAGCTGTCACTGACTTCTCGCAAGATGATATCAATCAGCTGTCGACCACGTTGAATCGCAGCTTGGCCGTTCTCAATATCAAGTAAGATCTGTTTCGCTGGTGCTTGATTATCAATGTGCTGTTTTAGTAGTTCAAATTGTAATTGCACTTGAGCCAGTGGATTACGCATTTCATGAGCGATTGAGTTAGCAAGGGCACGACTTTGGCGGATGCGTCTATCGGCTTCGATAGTGCTTTGTACTCGAGTTAACAAGGTTTGCAGGGCAGAGATCTCTTCGTTAGAGAACATCTGATCGTTGCTCTTGTGTGACGATACTAACAAGTGCGTGACCGATTTCCCCTGGCCGAATAGAGGCATCACCAAAGCGGTATCGTTGGAGCTCATTTTGTCATACAGGGCTTTGATTGAGCGCTTGACTGGTGCGGTGTAATCAAGCTCCTGAGACAACTCATCGAACACTAAAACGGACTTGTTAGTAGACAGATAATCTTCGTAGAAGGTTTCGTTGTAGTTGCTGTTAACTAGACGTAGCTTATCTTCTGGAATTTGCAGTAGGCTACCCAAACGACGCATTGCGTCATCAATTGAAAGCTTGAAATCCTCTTCTAGCGCGAGGATCTGTTGTACTGGCGTTTTCTTGTTTCCGTAGATAAAGAAGGAGGCGTAGTCGCTCACACGTTTGTAGAGTAAATGCCAAGTGATGCCGATAACCGCGCAGATAGGGATAGCAATGAGCCATTGGTTATCGTCTGTCAGTGGGATAAATATCGCGCCAAAAGGTATCACCAAAATTGCACAGACCAACAACGTATTTAGGCTCATGTACGCAAGGTATTTCACGCTGTAGAAGCGAGAGGTCAGCAGGGCATAGCCAACGAACAACATTTCACTTATCGACAAAGCTGGTGGCAGCCAAGTGAGCGAGAAATCACGCAAGAAGTAGGTCATGCCTAGGTGGATCGTAGCAGTAGACAGCATGAAGACTAAAATGCCTGCGATCATGTAGTTGGTTTTGGCTAAGGTTAGCTTGCTGCTGTTGGCGCGCATGGCCACCAGGTTGAGTAGTGTTAGCACTACAAAGCTAATCATCCCAATGAAGAAGTACGGCGTATGCGGTCCAAACTCAATCACGAACTGGCTTGGGCCAGCAATGGTGACGTGTTCAACGGTTAACCCTGGACTTAAATTGATAAAGAAGGAGTAGACGGTTAGGGTGACGAAAATGGCTTGTTGCCACACATGAACCTTACCACTGCGTTGTTCGGCGGCGAGCTTACACGAGAAGTAATAGGCAAAGGCAAACGCAAAGAACGAGGCGAGGTTGGCAAACTTTGCGGCGAACACAGCGGCCGAGGTCCCAAGTTCCGGTAATAAGTCGGTATGGAAATAAGCGTTACTGCTGATCCATGCAACAATACAGATCGAATACGCGATGTAAGGAGCGTGGTGTGTCCCCGCGATCACTTCGTTCTTTTGTTTCAGGCGGTAGCAGTAATAGAACAACCACATGACAACCACTGCCACGGTTGCAAGCAGGGTGATTGCTTTTGCATAGATGATCGCCTCAAGGCCGAAATCAAACATGTTCATCCTTTTTTGCCGAGCGCAACTTTTCTAATGACTTTCTACTCTCTCGCACTGCGCGTTTGTAGCCGCGGAAATCGACATTATTGAACGCTTTTACCATTATCTCGAAATTCCAGAACCCACGATAAATGGTTGTGCCATCATCATTTAATTCGCAATACCCAGAATGGAAGTATGCATTGGAATCAATGGTTTGATAAAACTGAAGCATGAAAGGTTGCTCGATAATAGTGAAGCCAATCTTATAGCCTATTTGGTGTAAGACACTCATCAACTCTTTTTGAGCAAGGTAGAGGAAATAGAGCTTTTGTTGGGTATTGCCACTGACTGTCAGACGCAACACCTCACACAGGGCATCTTTGTCGGACAATTGTAACTGGAATTGTTGGTCAAATTCTGGGAGAGAGTAACATTTTGACAGTGTAGGCGGTGTGAAAAGTTGTAACCCTGCGAGTTCATCGTAGCCGTAATTGGGCAAACAGTATTGCCATTGCTCATTGCTAAATGGCGGTGCGTAACTTAGCCAAGTGTCATTCTTAGACCAGTCTTGAATCAGCGCAGAGGAAACCAGTGTTGGAAAGGCTTCATCGACTGGGTGTTTGAGCAGAATAAAATGCTTACCTGCCTGAGAAAGGTGTAATAAAGGCAGCATCTCAAACCATTTTTCACCCTTGATGAACACCTCAAGATTGCTTAAAGCAATGGCATCGCTGATTGACATTCCTTGTGGGTGACAGGGCGTTTGCACTACAAGTTGAGCATCTTCGATGTGTTCAACGATTGCACCGTAGTAGGCACTATCTTTAATGGGCAGATCAACAGAAGAAGGGGACTTGGTGTTCAATGGTGATTTTGCTTTGATTGCGGCAATTTCACATTCACACCAAAAATCTAACCAATGCATGTAGCACTGGCCTACGGCCTGCTCTAGAAGATCAACCTCTGCAGATAGTGTGTTTGGATAGCGCAGAATCAGATCGCGGTAGTCCATCACCTCAAACAATACCGAATAGCTTTTGTTTTGATGCTCAGGGAAAAGCAATTCTAATTGGCTTCTACGATATTCAGTCACGCTTTGGAAAAGAGCAGTGCGCTCATGTGGCTGATAAGTGCTGATGACGAGCTCTATCAGCGCTCGCTGTTTTATTTCGATAGACAGACTGCTAGCCAACAGTGAGCCTAAAGACGACGTTAATTTCATGTTTAACCTAGCCTAGGTTTATATAATTATTTTTATTTGATCTGCACTATCTATAGGACACTGATTTTAGGTATGTGTTTGAAGTTACGTTACTTTGAGAGAGCTAATCGTAACTTTACTTGTGTCCATGTTGTGAGAAGTAAGTTGCATAATCGGGTGAGATTTTACTACTTGCACCCACCCTTAACAATAAAGATTTTCCATATTTGAATGAATTCACAGATGAACAAAGTACATTATTATCAACAACTTGTAGGGCTGGATCACAGTTTTAAAATCAGACATGATTAAGCCGAGCATAAACTTTTGAATTTATAAAATAATCTCAAATATCTATTTTTTGAACCAATATCATAATCCAAATCAACATGAGCTCATCTTATTAATTACAGCGTGAATGTATTTGGTGTGAGATATGTAATTAACTGATGCATTATATCTGTCTTATACTCGCTTATTCCTTCGCTACCCATTCTATTGATTTAAATATCAGGTGGATAAAAGTAGTGCTCCAGTGCTCGACTTTGTTTTCCTGACCATCTTCTGTGTTTATAGAGTAGTTACACCATAATCTCTGATGAATTGATGACATTCGAGGTTTAAGCTTGCCTGCATATGAAACATTATTGCGAGTAATCCCTCGTAAATGATTGAGGTAGAGAGAATTTATGAAGAACGTACGATTAACATCATTACTTGGAACAGCAACCTTGTTTAGTGTCGTGGCGTTAGCTGGGTGTAGTCAGAAATCAGAGGTACCAACTCAACCGCAAGAGAATGCGAACCCCATCTGCAGCACTAAAAACCTGACGGGTGGTTGGTCGAAAAGTGAGATAACACCAGAAGCCAAGCAAGCTTTAAACGCAGTTCTTAGCCAAATGAACACTTCAGCTGAGCTCAAGCAGATCTTGAGTGTTCGAACTCAGGTTGTCGCGGGTTTGAATTACGCTATTGAGTTTGAAATGGATAATGGTGAAGTGTGGAACACCATCGTTTACCGTTCTCTACAAGGTGACATCGAAATGACGCAACCTGCACAGAAAGGTCTTCTGTGCTCATAATCTAGATGCGTCTGTATCTTGTGAGATAGGCTTATAGCAAATAAAAATGGCTCCGTATTGGGAGCCATTTTTGTTTTTAAGAAGACTGATTTGTTGAACGTTTTCAGTCGGCCAACTCGGGCTCAGCTAACTCCTGAACACAAGCACGGCTGATATCTTCATCAATGTAGGCCATACCAAGTTTATTGAGGTAGTCCATGCGATCGGCAGTGCGAAGCTCGATGTCGGGGCCTGCAATGTTGTTGGCTTGATAAATTTCAGTGAGGTGAGACATGAATTGCTCGCCCACACTCATCATCAATAGACTCATTGCTCCTACGTCCGGTCTTACTTTGGCACGTTGCTTTTCAGATAAGTTTACCGCTAATACGATAGGCTGTTCTTCACCTTCGAAGCGAACGCCTCGCTCACGAACGGTTTGTTGAGCCCAGTAATATGCCAGTTCTTTGCTCTGGGTGAGAAACACTGGCTCAACCGATTCGGTGTAGTTGTTGCCGATGGTCGCCATAGTTTTTGAAGCTGCTTCGTTGAGCGCTTTGTCTCCAGAACGTTTTAAACCTTGGCCTTGAATAGAAGCCAATAAAGCGGAAGATGTGCCGTGATACCAAGTATCACCCGTCGCGAAACCATTCTCTGATAACAGTGTTTTTGCATCTTGTAGGTGTGTAGGTATTGAAGTCATAGGCACTCTCAAAAAATAAGAATCTTAACAAATAGGAATCTGAACAAATACGTATACAGTTAGCTTAAACAGAAGTTGTTCGGTTAACCGTGGTGTGGAACACAAATCTGAGGCTTTGAGATAAAGCTGGCAGTACAAGCTTTATCTCAAAGCCTTCCCCCGGATCTTACCTAAGTAAGAGAGAAGGACGGGGGAGGCTTTAGCGTTAGCGGTTAATCAAATTGATTAGACGTATTCGCTTCACCCGCGGCTTTTAGTGCATTCTCACCCGCGAAGTATTCTTTGTGATCATCACCGATGTCTGAACCAGACATGTTTTGGTGTTTAACACAAGCGATGCCTTGGCGTATCTCTTTGCGCTGAACATTTGCAACATAGCCCAGCATGCCTTGGTCACCGAAGTATTCTTTTGCAAGGTTGTCGGTTGACAGCGCTGCAGTGTGGTAAGTCGGTAGAGTAATCAAGTGATGGAAGATACCCGCTTCACGAGATGCATCCGCTTGGAATGTGCGAATCTTGTCATCAGCTCGTTTAGACAATTCAGTTTCGTCATATTCAGCACTCATTAGGCTAGCACGGTCGTAAGCTGAAACATCTTTACCTTCTGCTACCATCGCATCGTATGCTTGTTGGCGGAAGTTTAGCGTCCAGTTGAATGATGGAGAGTTGTTGTAAACCAGCTTCGCATTAGGGTGAACTTCACGTACGCCGTCCATCATCTCTTTGATTTGACCGATGTGTGGCTTCTCAGTCTCAATCCATAGTAGGTCAGCACCCGCGTTGATTGCTTCAATACAGTCGAATACACAACGGTCTTCACCAGTACCTTGGCGGAATTGGTATAAGCCTGAAGGTAGACGCTTAGGTCGAACTAGCTTGCCGTCACGGTTAAAGCAAACGTCGCCTTCTGCCATATCTGCAACATCGATCTCTTCAACATCTAGGTATGAGTTGTAGATATCACCTTGGTCGCCCGGCTCTTTCACTACTGCGATTTCTTTTGTTAGGCCAGCACCTTGAGAATCGGTACGAGCAACAATAACGCCGTTGTCGATGCCTAGTTCAAGGAAAGCGTAACGAAGTGCGCGAAGTTTTGCGTGGAAGTCAGCGTGTGGAACCGTTACTTTGCCGTCTTGGTGACCACATTGCTTCTCATCGGCAACTTGGTTTTCGATTTGTAGACAACATGCGCCTGCTTCAATCATTTGCTTAGCCATTAGGTAGGTCGCTTCTGCGTTACCAAAACCTGCATCGATATCGGCGATGATTGGCACCACGTGTGTTACGTGATTGTCGATTTTGTCTTGGATAAGGTCTTGTTGGTTAACGTCGCCGGCTTCACGAGCTGCATCTAGTTCACGGAATAAACCACCCAGCTCACGAGCATCGGCTTGGCGTAGGAAGGTGTATAGCTCTTCAACTAAGCCTGCAACGGATGTTTTCTCATGCATAGATTGGTCTGGAAGTGGACCAAAATCAGAGCGAAGTGCAGCAACCATCCAACCAGAAAGGTATAGGTAACGACGGTCAGTCTTGCCATCAAAGTGCTTCTTAATAGAAATCAGTTTTTGTTGGCCGATGAAACCATGCCAACAACCCAGAGACTGAGTGTATTGAGAGCTGTCTTCGTCGTAAGCCGCCATGTCTGCACGCATGATATCTGCCGTGTATTGTGCAATATCCAGACCTGTTTTGAATTTGTTTTGAGCTCGCATACGAGCAGCAGATTCAGGGTTAATTGCATCCCATGGAGCACCAGCAGCGCTTTTTGCAACTTCAATCATTTCGATATCTTGTGTAATTTGCGACATAACTATTCCTTAGTTTCACGTGGGGTATGGTTGCCAAATTGGCTTGGATTAAAACTTTGCTATGGACAAAGAATAACCACTCATGTGATAATTTTGTTAATTTATAGTTATTATATTCGGTATTTTTCTTATGAATATTGCTCGTATAGACCTTAATTTGCTTGTGTATTTAGACATGTTGCTACGTGAAAGAAACGTTACACGAGCAGCAAATCAATTGGGTATTACTCAACCAGCCATGAGTAATGGCCTTCGCCGATTGCGTGATCTGTTTGAAGACCCGCTATTAGTGAGAACAAGTGAAGGGATGATACCGACCGAACGCGCGCACAAGTTGCAGCCACTGATTCGAAACATCTTGGCGAATGTAGAAAAGACCTTGCAGCCGACGACGGAATTTAATGCAGAAGACAGTGAACGCGTGTTTCGTATCATGGCGAGTGACTATGCAGAGTCGACCATTATTCAGCCGCTATTGAAAAAACTGAGCGAGATAGCACCGAAAATACGACTGGATATAATGACGCCAAGTGATGTGAGCTATCAGGATGTAGAGCAAGGTACCGTTGATATAATTATCAACCGATTTGACGATATTCCTCAGTCGTTTCACCAGATGAGCCTTTGGCACGACGGGTTTTCTTGCCTCTTTAGTTGTGACAACCCGATAGCCGACAATTTCGATATTTTGTCTTATTTAAAGGCGCAACATATTTGGGTAAGTAAGACTGGTATGGGAACGGGAGTCGGGATAAACCCAAGCGAAGCACAAAAGCTTGGTTGGATAGATGAAGCACTAATGCGCATTGGTAAAACCCGTAACATCACGGTGTTTACGCGACACTACTTGTCGGCGATTCTCTTCGCACAACAGAAGAACCTGATCCTGACTATTCCTACCAAAGCCGCTCAACTGCAGCGCAATAACCCTAGATTGTTGATCAAGCCTGCGCCATTTGCGATTGAACCCTTTGAGGTGAAGATGGCGTGGAGTCCATTGTTACAAACCAATCCAGACCACCAGTGGATGCGTCGTTTGATTAAAAGTGTCGCTAACGAAATCGAGAGTGGAGTAACGGAATAACACAGTTTTTAGGGTATTTTTTATATGAATATCCAATATAACCGGCATAAATTAGCTAAATTCATGTCCGTTAAGTAAGTTTAAGTCAGTAAAGTAAATTTGAGCTAGTCACGAAAATTTATTGAGTAGCCATAAATTAGTTTGAGAGAGATTTTATGAGCAGTCGTATTCAACAGGGAAGCTTGAACATTGATAGCACCCTCTACCAATTAATTAATGAGCAGGTGATTCCTGGAACAGGCATTGTCGCTGAAGACTTTTGGCAATCATTTGCAACCATCCTTGAAGATTTGGCTCCAAAAAATCGCGCATTGCTTATCAAGCGTGAAGATCTTCAACATCAAATTGACGTTTGGCACCAAGAGCGTGCTGGGCAAACGCTCGATCCTGTGGAGTACAAACAGTTCTTACAGCAGATCGGTTATTTGGTTCCTGAAGGCGATGACTTTCAAGTGACGACAGCGAGCGTAGAGCCTGAGATCGCAACACAAGCAGGGCCGCAGCTTGTGGTGCCAATCATGAACGCACGTTTTGCACTTAACGCAGCCAATGCGCGTTGGGGCAGCCTATATGATGCGCTCTACGGAACGGACGTGATCAGTAAAAGTGATGGCGCGGAAAAGGGCGGAAGCTTTAACCCAGCCCGTGGCGCTAAAGTAGTGACTTATGCTCGCGAGTTCCTTGATGACGCAGCGCCATTAAACGGCGTCTCCCATAAAGACGTCACCAAATACAGCATCAGTAACGCTAGCATCGGCAATAAATTAATAGCGACACTCGATAACGGCGAAGAAGTCACTCTCATTGATAGCGACCAGTTCATTGGCTATCAAGGTGACGCAAGTTCCCCTTCGTGCATTCTTCTTAAACACAATAATCTGCACATCGAAATTCAAATTGACCCGAGCGCACCGATTGGTAGCGTCGATGTGGCGGGAATTAAAGATGTATTAGTCGAAGCCGCTCTAACAACCATTATGGATTGCGAAGACTCGGTTGCTGCAGTTGATGGTGAAGACAAAGCATTGGCTTACCGTAACTGGTTAGGTTTGATGAAAGGTGATCTACAAGAATCACTAGAGAAAAACGGCAAAACCATTGTTCGTAACCTTAACCCAGATCGCCAATACACCAGCGTGACGGGTGGTGAGATTTCACTAAAAGGCCGCAGCATGTTGTTCATCCGTAATGTCGGCCACCTGATGACCAACCCTGCCATTATTGATGCTCAAGGCAATGAAGTGCCTGAAGGCATTATGGATGGCATGATCACTTCGCTAATCGCGATGCATGATTTAAAAGGCAACAGTGCTTACCAAAACTCGACCGCGAACAGCATCAATATTGTAAAACCTAAGATGCATGGTCCTGAAGAAGTCGCGTTCACCAATGAGCTGTTTGGTCGCATTGAAGATGCATTAGGGCTAGATCGATTCACGATCAAAGTTGGCATCATGGACGAAGAGCGTCGTACTTCGGTTAACCTTAAAGAATGTATTCGAGCGGCTAAAGATCGTGTTGTGTTCATCAACACAGGTTTCTTAGACCGAACGGGTGATGAGATTCACACCAGTATGGAAGCGGGACCATTCGCTCCTAAAACACAGCTGAAAACCATGACTTGGATTGGCGCATACGAAGATCAAAACGTTGATCTTGGCTTAGCTTGTGGCCTGCAAGGTAAAGCCCAGATTGGTAAAGGTATGTGGCCAGAGCCAGACAACATGGCGAAGATGATGGATGCGAAAATCGGACATCCACAAGCGGGTGCTAATACTGCTTGGGTTCCTTCTCCAACCGCCGCGACTTTGCACGCGCTGCACTATCACAAGGTGAGTGTACCAAGCCGTCAGAAAGAGCTTCGTGAGCGAGTGAGAGCCAATGTTGATGATATTCTTACTATCCCGCTACTGGGCAACCAAAAGCTGACTGCGCAAGATATTCAAAGTGAGCTGGATAACAACACACAAGGTATTCTGGGGTACGTGGTTCGTTGGATTGATCAAGGCGTTGGTTGTTCGAAGGTACCTGATATTAACGATGTCGGCTTGATGGAAGACCGAGCGACGCTGCGTATTTCAAGCCAACATATTGCGAACTGGTTACGCCACGGCATTTGCGAGGAAGCTCAGGTAATGAAAACCATGAAGCGCATGGCCGCAGTGGTGGATGAGCAAAACGCTGGCGACCAGAGCTACCGTAACATGGCGCCTGACTTTGAAAACAGCATTGCATTTTCAGCGGCGTGTCAGTTGGTATTCGAAGGCTGTGCTCAGCCGAGCGGTTACACCGAGCCAGTACTGCACGCGATGCGTCTAAAACTGAAAGCACAGGAATAGCGAAGCAACCGAATAACAAAAATAGAGAATGTAAAATACTAAAAAAAGAAACCCCCCTTTAACCGAGCCCAAGGTGCCGCGCTTTTATAGCGCGGCTTTTTTTTGATTCATTTTTGTGAAGGGAAAGGTGGAAAGTGGGTCAGGTTAGTGATCACTAAGACTTAATTATTTCCGAGCCCTAATCACTGCCAGAACTTAGTTACTACCAACCTTATTTTCCGCCAAAGCAAAGATACTTAATGTCCATGTACTCATCGATGCCTTCTTTCGCACCTTCACGGCCAATACCTGATTGTTTCACACCACCGAAAGGCGCGACTTCGGTTGAGATTAGACCATCATTAATGCCGACCATACCGTACTCAAGCGCTTCTGCAATGTTCCACACTCGGTGGATGTTCTGACTGTAGAAGTAAGACGCCAAACCATAAATCGTATCGTTGGCCATCTCGATAAGCTCTTCGTCCGTGTCGAATTTCATCACAGGCGCGACTGGGCCAAATATCTCTTGTTGAACGATGTCCATGCTGTGTTTTACATCTTTAAGAACAACAGGCTGAATGAAAAGCCCATTAAGCTCCTGAGTTGGCGTGACAGGCGCAGCACCTTGTTCAATCGCTCGGTTTATCAAAGCTTGGATGTTGTTCTTCGCATTCAGGCTGACAACAGGTCCAATCGTGACACCCTCATCTAAACCGTTACCAATCTTAAGCTGCTGAACCGCTTGATCGAATTTAGCCACAAACTCATCGTACACTTTACTGTGAACGTAGAATCGGTTCGCACAGACACATGTTTGACCTGCATTACGGAACTTCGACGCCATTGCGCCTTGAACGGCCGCGTCGATGTCAGCATCGTCAAACACAATAAAAGGTGCATTGCCACCAAGCTCCATAGAGGTGCGTTTGATGCCTTTTGCAGCTTGAGCCATCAAAATGCTGCCCACACGGGTCGACCCAGTGAAAGAGATTTTTTTGATCAACGGATGCGAAGTGAATAGGTTGCCCACTTGTTCAGGGCTTTCACCAAGAACGACTTGAAGTAGATCCTTAGGGATACCCGCTTGATAAGCCAGTTCAACCACAGCAAACGCAGAAAGCGGTGTCTCATCCGAAGGTTTCACGACAAAGCTACAACCCGCAGCTAAGGCAGGAGCCGCTTTACGAGTGATCATTGCAATCGGGAAGTTCCATGGCGTAATCGCACATGCGACACCAATAGGCTGCTTGATGGTCACCAAACGTTTGCCTGCGACTGTGCTAGGAATGGAATCACCATAAGTGCGCTTTGCTTCTTCTGCAAACCACTCAATGAAGCTCGCGCCATACACCACTTCGCCTGCCGCTTCGGCTAACGGTTTACCTTGTTCAATCGTCATGATTCGAGCAAGGTCATTCTTGTTTTCGAGGATCAACTGGTGCCAGCGATGAAGTAGTGCAGCACGAGATTTAGCAGGGATTTTTGCCCACTCTTTTTGCGCTACATGAGCTCGTTCAATCGCGCTCGATAACTCTGTTTCTGATGATATCGGTGCGTGCCCGATGAGTTCACCCGTTGCTGGGTTTGTGACTGCAACTGCGTTGTTCGCTTCTGTCACCATAAAAGAGAGTAAGTGCTGGTTATCAATGTTTAGCATCGTGATTCCTTTGTCGTGATTACTTTAGACGTGTTGCTGATGTGCGGGTTGGCGAGTGTTCAGATCACTTCGACCAAATGTTGATTAGTCGCAGATTGTGGTCGTTAATTCGATAGTTTTGAAGCCCTTGTTTGCGCAAGCATTGTTTACCAAAGTAGGGCTTTCGAAATCCATGATCAGTTAAGTCATGGACTTCGAAATTCTTTAAGAAAGTGCTTACTGCTGACTCCAATTATCAGCTTCGATTTTCGCCAGCGCTTTTGCTGCTTTTTGAAGTGCGGGCAAGAATTTTATTGCTTCATCCGGTTTCACTCGAATCACAGGTGCTTGGATCGCTAGGCCTAGGTTTGATTGACCAGTTGGTGAGGGTATCAGCACAGCGATACAGACTAAGCCTGGTAAAAACTCTTCATCATCAATAGCAAAACCTTGGATTTTCGCTTCTTCAATGTCTTTCTCTAGAGTCGAATAGTCGGTAATCGTGTTCACGGTGTATTGAGTCAGCGGCACGTTTTCAATTAATCGTCTGCGCTGCGACTTAGACATGTGTGCTAAAAACAGTTTGCCGGTAGCCGAGCAGTGCACGGGAACGCGAGAGCCGGGGTGCAGGTGAAAGCGAAGGGGGGCTTCAGTTTCGGCACGATCGAGATAGATGATTTCGCCACTTGAAAGAGCGGTCAGGTTACAACTCTCACCGACTTCTGCTCTCAGGTTCTCAAGGATAGTGCGTCGCGCGCTGTGCATGGTGCTATTCAAAAGTAGGTTTTCGGCAAGTTTTCTGAGTCGAATACCTGAGCTGTAGTGCTTTTCGTCGCCATCTCTTTGAATGATGCCCGCCGCTTCTAACTGTTGAAGCATTCGGTGCAGCGTGGGTTTTGGCAATCCGGTCTCTTCGACTAAACCTTGCAGAGAAATAAACTCGTCTTTTTGCGCTATCACCTCTAATAGTGCAAAAAGTCGGAGGGTCGGTGTATCCCCTTGAACTTGCGGTGTTTCTGTTTGCATACAGTGATTCATCCTTGCGATATGTCTATGCCTAAGAGTGTACATACTAAATCATTATTCTTCAATTATCTGAATAAAATTTGACCTTTTTTGTTATTCCAATAATATAAATATAAATTATGGAACAATTAATCTCAATAAATGGAACTTAAAGATGAAGGCGATTGAACGGATTATTGATAAAGCTCATTTAGATCGTAAGCGCGTTGTTTTGAGTGAAGCGGAGGACCCGCGAGTGCTAGCTGCTGCAAGAATAGCAATCGACAAACAGCTCGCTCACATCACACTTGTGGGCGATGAATCGGCGATCATCGCTGCTGCAGAACTTCACCACATTAACCTCGCTGGCATTCATATTGTTTCTCCACAGGCGTCGTCACTCAAAGAAGTGCTCGCTGAGCGGCTGTATACATTAAGAAAAGCTAAAGGCATGACTTATGATGACGCCCTAGAGCTGGTTCAAGATCCACTTGTTTTTGCCAATTTGATGGTAAGGGAAGGACTGGTAGACGGCACAGTTAATGGCGCGGTTTATACCACGTCTGATGTGGTGCGAGCTGCGCTGCAGATTATCGGCCCTGCACCGGACAGCGAATTGGTGTCAAGTTTCTTCTTGATGATGCTGTGTGAGCCTTTCCATAATCTTAAAGGCGGTATGATTTTCAGCGATTGTGGTTTGGTGATTAACCCCACTGAAACCGAGCTGGCATCGATTGCCGTGGCCGCATCAAACAGTGCTCAAACGCTACTGATGGAAGAGCCTAAAGTCGCGATGCTGTCGTTTTCGACCAACGGGAGTGCCAAACACGAATCGGTCGATAAGGTTCGTAATGCTGCTCAACTCGTGAAACAACGTTGTCCCGGAATCGCCGTCGATCAGGACGTTCAACTCGATGCGGCGATTGTCACTGAAATAGCGGCGAAAAAGTTGCCTGATTCAGAGGTCAAAGGTCAATCTAACGTGTTGATATTTCCTAACTTAGAAGCCGGTAATATCGGTTATAAGCTTGCGGAAAGGCTAGGTGGGGCTGTTGCGATTGGCCCGTTGCTGCAAGGGCTGAATCAACCAGCGAATGACTTGTCCAGAGGCTGTAGTGCCGAAGATATCTTTAATGTCATTGCCGTTACCGCGGTACAAGCGCAGCAAGGGAAAGTATCTGACTCTAAGGCTGACTCTGAAGCTGATGTTGAAGAAAGAGAAGAGTCGGAGTTTGAATTCCGGTATTAACACTCGTTGCTTAAACTAATGCGGAATCTTGCACTCATATTTACCCCCAAATAACCTAATTAGGATAGCTAATGGAGTTACCTGTTTTACTCGCCATTCTTGCCATCATTGCGGTAGGTACTTATTTCCAAACTGTCACTGGATTTGGTCTCGGTATCATTGTGATTGGGCTAACGGTCAGCCTTAATCTTGTTTCCTTAAATGTTATTGCCGCGGTGGTGAGTATTGTGACCTTGTTCAATTGCTTGGTGGCGTTGATGGGTAAGCCACTGCTTGGGGAACTCAAGATTCTGGTGGTGTTAGTCATCGGTATTATTCCCGGCGTATCGATGGGCGTGTACTTGCTGGACGCGTTGAGCGAGTCGGCAACCCAAATCCTACGAGGGCTATTGGGTGCCATGGTGTTGTTCGCTGGTTTGAGCTTTATGTTTAAACCTAAAACTAGAACGGTCCGTTCGACAACCGTATCTTTCCTTGTCTCAGGATTTAGCTCTGGGTTAGCGGGGGGATTATTTGGGATGGCAGGTCCACCGATTGTTTATCATCTCTATCGGCAACCTTTTTCGCTCGATCTGGTGCGAAGCACACTGCTGATGGTTTTCGCTTGTACGTCGATGTCCCGTACGGTCAATGTCTATGCGGCGGGCGACATGGAACAGAGCATATTGTGGTTATCCGCTATTGCTGTTCCTCTGGTGGCGCTTGTCACAATGTTTGCTCGGCGTTTCCCACCGCCGTTGTCTAATGATCAACTCAGAAAGCTGGTGTTTACGGTGTTAATGCTGATAGGCGGATATTTGATGGCTGTCTCTGCATGGTCGTTGTTTGGCTCCTCGTAAAACCATTCTCGACAAAGGAGGCTAGTGATTCGCTAGCCTAAGCTTCCCTGTTTAAACACGCTTTAGCATCTCAAATATGCTCCTAGATAGCCCAAACAAGCAGCTCTCTTGTACATCTAACGTGATGTTGCTGCGATAGTACGGGCTCAAATCCACTCCCATTCCCACACCATGAATCTCAATACCGTTTTTGGTCGACTCACGTTCAATCACCTGTTTGAGATGGTTATCTAAATAGAACTGATCGTTGGCGGTACTGGTAGCGGTATCCATCGGGCAGCCGTCTGAGAACACAATCAAAACCTTTCGCTGGGCGGTGTGCTGCTGCAATCGATGACTCGCGAACTGAACCGCTTCGCCATCAATCCCTTCTTTAAAGATGTCGGCTTTACGAAGACTCGCAATGCCAAGTCGAGAACGTCTCCAATGGGTATCAAAATCCTTAAATACGATGTGCCGAACTTCGTTTAAGCGGCCCGGGTGCTTTGGTTGGCCTTGTTTAAGCCACTGCCGATAGACCTTGCCACCGTTCCAGTTATTGGTCGTAAAGCCAATAATCTCGAAAGGGATGTTGGCCAGTCCAACGGATTTGAGAATTGTATCAATCAGTAGGCTTAGCTTGTGACTGTGCTTTTGCATTGAGCCAGAGCAGTCCATCAAAAATGTGATGGCACATTGATGAGATGTACCGATGTCAGGTTGATAAAAGACAGTGCGATCTAATGGCGAAGTGATGAGCTTGGTGATGGTAGTGGCGTTAACAATGCCTTCTTCTAAATGGTCCTGACGTCGGTTCCTCTGTGGCGTGGCAACAAAACTAGTGAGCATAGCGGCCAAACGGCGAGTGTTTACTTGTCTCACCATGATGTCATCGGTGAGTTTCTGTCTCAGTTCGAGTAATAGGGCGCGCCTGACGAGTTTGTCTGCGGCGATGACTTGATCAAATTCTGAATTAAAGACCTGATAATTCGCGCCCGAAAGCTCGAACACCTTACTACTGCCTGTGATGTCAGTATCGACGTCTTGATCTTGAATGTCGCCATCAACGATAAGCGCAAGTTGCGCAAGGATCTTGATGTCTTCTTCAACGGTTGGCGTGGGCGAGTTATCGCTCTCTTGCTCTTGGTTGATGAGCTCTTGTGCAAGGGCTGCCAACTCGTTGGCGCTGTGTACAAATGACTCTTGGTCGGTTCTATGTTGCTTTAAGTGCTTCAGGCTATGCCCAAAAGTAGGCACGATGCCGGCGCGAGTCGATTCAATGGTTTCAGCGATAGGTTCAGAAACGGGAACACCAGTTAAACGGGTGTGGATGACTTGCATCAGAGTAAACAGCAACATGCCGATTCGTGATTCGGTGAAGCCATTCTGATGATATTGGCCGCTCCAATACGCAAAGTTGAATTGGATGCTAGTGGTCACGCCTTTTAGATAAGGTGGGACTTGAGATTCAACTCGAACCTGTTCGCAGAAGTCGTAAAGCAGACGTTCGACTTCGTTTTTCGGTCGCAATGAGTAATGAAGATCAGCATCTGAAAGCAAGAGTCGTAATGCCGATGAATCGATCTTGCCTTGCATCGAAAGCTTGCTGTTTCTAAGCTCATGGCGAGAAACAAAGGTGAGATCGTTGGTGTGTGCAGACTGGTAATAACAGGGGCTATTGCCTTTATAGAGACGTTCTCCCCGATAGTTCAGATTGAGTTCGCCACTGATTGCTCTGGCGACAGACACACCAATATCGAGGATCTTTTTCTGCTGAGAAGAAACATTGGCCATGGTTTACGACTCCGAGTGCGAATAGTTTTGAGTATGCACTTCCAAGGCTTCACCAAAGCAACGGAAATAGTATTCGCTAACCAGCTCTTTCTCTTCGTCTTCACAGCGATTTAAGAATGAAAGCCTAAATGCCGTCGCTACATCGTCGAATATTTGGATGTTTTCAGCCCAAGTGAGCACTGTTCGCGGAGACATCACAGTCGAAAGGTCGCCAGCCCGAAACCCGTTACGCGTTAATCTTGCGGTTGCGATCATTTTCTCGGCCTGTTGTCGGCCACTTTCATTATTCAGTTGCGGAAGCTTAGATAACACGATTTTGGTTTCATGTAGTGGGTCTAAATAGTTGAGCGTAGCGATGATGTTCCATCTATCTAACTGACTGTGGTTAAGCACTTGAGTACCCGAATACAAACCTGAAAAGTTACCCAAGCCAAGCGTGTTGCAGGTAGCAAACAGGCGGAAAGAAGGGTGAGGTGTGATCACTCGGTTTTGTTCTAAGGAGGTGTATTTGCCGTCTTGCTCTAATAATTGCTGAATCACAAACATCACGTCAGGGCGACCAGCGTCGTACTCATCCAATACCAGTGCGATGGGTTGTTGAATGCTCTGAGGAAGAATGCCTTCTTTAAACTCAGTCACCTGCATTCCGTCTTTAATGACGATGCTGTCTTTACCTATGAAATCCAATCGACTCAGGTGTCCGTCTAGGTTGATCCTCAAACACGGCCAATTCAATCTCGCGGCAATTTGTTCAATGTGAGAAGACTTGCCCGTCCCGTGCGTACCTTGTATTAGCGTGCGGCGATTGGAAGTGAACCCCGCCAATATGGCCAGCGTCACTTCAGGATCAAAACAGTAGTTAGGATCGATTTTTGGCACATACTCTCCCGCATGTTCAAACGCCATCACCGTTAGGTTGCTGTCGATGCCAAAGCACTCTCTTACACTTACTTGTCGCGTTGGTATCAATTCCGACTCTTTCATCATTCTTCCCTCTATATAACCCATTACTTGTCGCAGCTATTGCGCTATGTCGTCGATTATTAACAGCTCAACCTAAGTTAACGGCACCTTTTGTACGAAAAACTACCAATAATGTGATCCAGTTTTATTAATTAGAATGAATTGTTCCAATTTAATATAAAAAGTTGACGCGTAAAAATTCTACTACTAAGGTGAAAATGAATTCGAAAAAGAGACGATTCATTCCGAAAAATGAAATTTTGGTTAACTCAAGGAGAATGGAAGAATGAGCGAGCAAGAAAAACGTACGGTTGTTTCCGGCACAGTAACAATGACACCATCAGAAGCGTTCGTTGAAACTATGGTTGCTAATGATGTTACCGACATGTTCGGCATCATGGGGTCAGCATTTATGGACGCAATGGATATCTTTGCTCCTGCTGGCATTCGATTGGTCCCAGTAGTGCACGAGCAAGGCGCTGCCCACATGGCAGATGGTTACTCTCGTGTATCTGGTCGCCACGGTATAGTCATCGGGCAAAATGGCCCAGGTATCAGTAACTGTGTAACAGCAATTGCAGCTGCGTTCTGGGCACATAGCCCGGTCGTAATTGTGACGCCAGAGACAGGCACTAAAACAATGGGCTTAGGTGGTTTCCAAGAATGTAACCAGCTTCCAATGTTCCAAGAGTTTACTAAGTATCAAGGACACGTAACGCACCCAGATCGTATGGCGGAATACACAGGCCGATGCTTCGACCGCGCAATGAGCGAAATGGGGCCAACTCAACTGAATATTCCTCGTGACTACTTCTATGGTGAAACTCAAACCGAGATCCCTAAACCAGCGCGTTTAGATCGTGGTCCAGGTGGTGAAAAATCTCTGAATGAAGCGGCAGACCTGATTGCTGAAGCGAAATTCCCAGTCATCATCTCTGGTGGTGGCGTGGTAATGGCAGATGCCGTTCAAGAGTGTGCGGCACTGGCAGAACGACTAGGAGCACCCGTAGTAAACAGTTACCTACACAATGACTCGTTCCCTGCTAGCCACCCATTATGGTGTGGTCCTCTAGGCTATCAAGGTTCGAAAGCAGCAATGAAGTTGATGGCTCAAGCGGATGTGGTTATTGCTCTCGGAACACGTCTTGGTCCATTTGGCACATTGCCTCAACACGGTATGGATTACTGGCCGAAGAACGCGAAAATCATTCAGATTGATGCAGACAACAAGATGCTTGGCTTGGTTAAGAAGATCTCTGTGGGTATTTGTGGTGATGCGAAAGCGGCAGCTGTGGCACTAACCGAGAGATTGGAAGGTCGTGCACTCTTATGTGATGACAACAAAGGCGCTCGCCAAGACACAGTCGCAACAGAGAAAGCACTTTGGGAAAAAGAGCTTGATGAGTGGACACACGAACGTGACTCGTTCAGCTTAGATATGATTGAGGAAAACTCACACGAGACTCCGTTCTCTGGTGGTGAATATCTACACCCACGCCAAGTATTGCGTGAACTAGAAAAAGCGATGCCAGAAGACGTAATGGTCTCGACGGATATCGGTAACATCAACTCAGTGGCAAACAGTTACTTACGCTTTGAAAAACCACGCAGCTTCTTTGCAGCAATGAGTTTCGGTAACTGTGGCTACGCGTTCCCGACCATTATTGGTGCGAAAGCGGCAGCACCTCATCGTCCTGCTATCTCTTATGCAGGTGACGGTGCGTGGGGTATGAGCTTGATGGAGACCATGACATGTGTTCGTCATAACATTCCAGTGACAGCCGTGGTATTCCACAACCGTCAATGGGGTGCAGAGAAGAAGAACCAAGTCGACTTCTACAACCGACGCTTTGTTGCTGGTGAACTGGATAACCAAAGCTTTGCAGAGATTGCACGAGCAATGGGTGCTGAAGGTATCACGGTTGATAAGCTTGAAGATGTAGGTCCAACCTTGCAAAAAGCCATCGACATGCAGATGAACGAAGGCAAAACAACCATCATTGAAATCATGTGTACTCAGGAGTTGGGCGACCCGTTCCGCCGAGATGCACTATCAACACCGGTTCGTTTCCTAGATAAATACAAAGATTACGTATAAGTCATAGGAAGTTTGCCCGGCCAGCGCATCATCGAGAAGGTTATCGAGCGCATGGTCGGGTAATATTAACGGGTATTGGCAAGTGCTTAGGTGAAGAACATAAACGCTTAGTTCAATAATCTCTAGTTAAACATTAGAACACTAATTAAATGGCTCATAAGTATATAAGTGGTTTTAGATATATACACTTTGTCACTCGTTATTATTAATCGATCCTTAACTAATGGATCCAAAAATAGTTCTTTGACGAAGATGTATACCTATTATTATTTTGGGAAGTTATAGCTGACGATGTTAATTTTATAATCGTAAATGTTGATGCTTGGATTGTACCGAATTTAAATTAAGTGACCTATTACATGCATGTTGTGAAAAATAAACGTTATATAAGTTCAATAGAAGAACTGTATGAAATAATCGATTCGCTAATTGCTGAATGTAGTGGGTATCGTGGTTTAATTTATAACGTGTGTGATTATGAAAACAGTAATCTGATGCCAAGCTTAGGTCGCTCAAATCGAAAGAATATTCGCCGTGTCGAACAAGAGATTCTCTCGACCGTGAGAGTTTATGGCGGGCATTCGTTGAGTGCACACGAGATAAACGATTGGTTATTGATGTGTTTAGCCAAGAAACAGGGGTTTCCTACCCGTTTACTTGAGTGGACAGATAACCTGGTCAATGCGTTGTGGTCTGTGTGTCATAGCCAAAGTAAAGACTGTATCAATATTATAAAAGCTATTGATTATCAAAATGTTAGTGTTTTTAGCTCGCCGTGTGATCTCAACAAAACTCAGATATTTAATGTGGCGGACTGCGATCAGCAAGAGCCACGCAAGGAGAAGTGGTATTCCATTCACCCATTTAAGGAAGGTGGCAATGATGCCATTCAGCCTTTGTATGATGAGAAAGAGTATTCAAACGGTCTAGTGTCCGTTCATATTCTTCCATCAGTGAAAGTAAACCTGATAAAGGAGTTAATATCCATGAATGTTTTAAATGAACCGACTGATTATATCGAAGAGAAGCTAACCGATATAAAAAATGAAGCCCATATAGATAACAATCAAGTTATTAATAAAGGTGAGGGGAATATTGAATTACAAGTGAATACCCATAACCGTAAACTTGAGCAGTATGGCCGAAAGTACCATCAAGATTTTGACTTCGACTAAAGTCTAATATTTCTAATTATTTTATTTAGACCTCGTATAAATCTAGTGAGTGACTGTGTAAATAAAATTAGAACACTAATTAATTTATAAAAAGATGAAATCTGTGAGCTTAAAGATTGTTTATAAAGTAACTCGAAGTTAGAGTGATGAACCTTGTTATCAAGTTGTTAAATTTTCACAGATCTAGTTTAAACACTCTAATAAAAAAGTGGCGCAAAGCTACTGAAATTTAAACCAATAACGAAAACATAAAGGATTCTGGAATATGAATATGCAAACCAATGCAGCGACATTCGTGCTGGAAAACCAAGTCGATACCGCTTTTTTACAGTCTTTCAGTGATGCGTGGAATAACCATGATATTGAAGCACTCATGTCTTTCATGACAGAAGATTGTGTATTCCACACGGTGGCAGGAGAAGGCTTGCTTGGAAACACTATCGAAGGGTACGAAGCGGTTCGAAATAGCTTTGAATTGGTTTGGCAGAACTTTCCAGATGCGGCTTGGAGCGACCCTGTCCACTTTGTGTGCGGTGATCGCGCTGTGAGTGAATCAACGTTTTCTGCTACGAACCCGGATGGCAGCGTCATCGAAGCTCGTATGGTTGATGTGTTTACCCTGAAAGATGGAAAAATCAGCGTAAAAAATGCCTTCCGTAAAACACGACCTCATTTGACTCCCAGCAATACTCCCAAGAGCTAGACACGAAATCGCAACCCGTTCACGTGTTATGACTAGGAGAGTCGAATTATGAGTTTAGTAATGGAACAACCGGCAGCCGATGTGCCGCCAAAGGTGAAAAGCACCCAAGCAAAAGACAAATACGATCCAAAATACGATCCACTTAAAGACAAGAGCCCAGGTCACGGTAAGGAATACGCCCCGACTTATTGGGTAGATACCGCAGGCGCACCACCTGAAGATGATGGCCCATCACGTCAGACATGGATATCGATGTGGCGATTATCGGTTCAGGCTACACAGGCCTGAGTACCGCGATACACCTTGCTGAAATGTACGGCATTAAAGCGACTGTGATTGAAGCTAACCGTATGAGTTGGGGCTGCAGTACCCGAAATGGTGGCCAAGCACAGTGTGCTTCTGGGCGTTTGAAGCGTTCTCAGTGGATTGAACGCTGGGGCCTAGAAACCGCGCTAAAAATGCACCGCGAGTGTGTGGATGGCATGGAAACGTTCAAGTCACTGATCAAAGACATCGATTGTGACCCACAACCGGGCGGCCACTTATATGTGGCTCATCGTCCAAAAGTGATGTCAACACTCGAGAAAGAAGCCAAGTTGCTGCGTGACACGTTCGATTACGATGCGCAGATCTTAGATGCGGAAACCGTAAAGCGTGATTACGTTGGCGACCAAGAAGCGGCTGGCGCGATGCATGAACCCGAAGGGATTGGTATTCATGCAGGGAAACTGGCGTTTGGTTACCTAAGAAAGGCGCGAGCTCTCGGCGTGAAAGTTCACCCTTCGAGCCCAGTTATGGGTTGGGAAACTCGTGGCGGTGTGCATTACCTGAAAACGCCTGGTGGTGTTGTGAAGGCGCGCTCTGTCGGTGTTTGTACGGGTGGGTATACCAGTCAAGGTCTGCATTCCGAGCTTAAGAATCGCCTGTTGCCAGTGCTTTCTAACTCGATGGTGACACGTCCCTTGACTCAAGACGAAATCGCCGCGTGTAACTTCAAAACCAATCAAGTGATTACTGATACTCGAATTCTGCGCCACTACTACCGTTTGTTACCGGATAACCGAGTACAGATTGGTACACGTAGTGCCATCAGTGGCAAGAACGCGCCTGAAAAGAAATATGAAGACATGCTGAGAGCGGATCTTACTCGAAAATTCCCGTCTCTCGATCAGATAAAAATCGATTATTCATGGTGGGGTTGGGTGGATGTTAGCCACGACATGATGCCGAGAATCTATCAGCCGAATCCAAAGCAATCGATTTTCTACGCACTGGGTTATGGCGGCAATGGCGTGATGTATTCCGCTCAAGCAGGTAAACGCCTTGCTCAATGGATAGCAGGTGAAGGTCACAAGCTCGACCTACCAATATTTGAATCAAAACTTCCGTTCCCCAACGTGAGGGAAGTGGTGGAATCAGAGATGTTTGCACCGTTTCGAAGAATGGGGCAGCGGTTCCTTTATCAGTGGTATTCGTTAAAGGATGAAAGGCTGTAACTACCCGAACATTGTTTCCAAAATAGGGAAATAGAACTACGACCAGGAAAGTTGTACCAGGTCACCTTGTGAGCAAAGTACAGGCAGGAAGTCTGTATGATAGGAAAGGTTAAGACTATGAAATTGATTAAAAATAAAATTATTGCTGGTGTCACTATTGTAGCAACAGCGGTGCTATCTCATACCGCGGCAGCAGCGAATTTTAAAATGGCTATCGGCGATGCTGCTGGTGGTACGCAATGGGAATTAGCGACCTCATTCTCTGAGCTGATGGAACAAAAAACAGACGGTAAAGTGAAAATCGATCTGTTCCCGAATGGCCAATTAGGCAATGAGCAAGACACCGTAAACGATGCGGCAATCGGTCTTCTCGACTTCTCTGTACTGGCGATCAACAACGTGACGCCTTTCTCTCCAACCGTTGGTCTATTGACCATGCCTTACGTGATTCAAAGCGCAGAAGAAGCAGTGCTAC
This sequence comes from Vibrio sp. 1S139, assembly GCF_041439475.1. Taxonomy (NCBI): domain Bacteria; kingdom Pseudomonadati; phylum Pseudomonadota; class Gammaproteobacteria; order Vibrionales; family Vibrionaceae; genus Vibrio; species Vibrio sp. 1S139. The sequence continues at coordinate 1,423 of NZ_JBGOOD010000009.1, read as the reverse complement.
TGACTCAAGGTCAAGTAGGCCAAGACTTAGTCGATAACACGATTCGTGATGCTGGTGTTCGTATTGTCGGTTGGGCGTATTCTGGCTTTAGGGTTTTGACTAACTCGAAAAAGCCCGTTGCTTCACCAGAAGATCTCAAAGGGCTAGTGATTCGTGTTCCTCGTAACGAAATCATGATTGCGTCTTATCAAGCATGGGGCGTTAACCCAACGCCAATGGCGTGGTCTGAGACTTTCACTGGCCTGCAACAAGGCGTGGTAGATGGTCAAGATAACCCTTACATCACAGTCCACGCGATGAAGTTCAACGAAGTACAAAAGTACGTGACCAACATTCGCTACATTTTCTCTCTAGAACCTCTGATTGTGAGTGAAACGGTTTTCCAACAACAGACACCTGAAATGCAAAAAATCATTCTTGAAGCAGGTCAGGAAGCGACAGAGCACAGCTTTGCTTATCTAGAAAATACGGAAAACAAGATCCGCGAAGAGCTACAAGCGAAAGGTATGGTATTCACAGACCCAGCAGACAACGAGCAAGAGTGGATCAACAAGGTGACTAAGTCAGTTTGGCCTAAGTTCTACTCAAGCATTGGGGGCAAAGACAAGCTAGACGACGTTCTAGAGTTACTAGGTAGAAAGTAACGATTAGATTCGCCCTATCAGCTGCTCTCTGCTACTTAATCACCTAGCAATAGAACAGTGAGATAGGGCATTTACATGGCTTTACTCGTTGATCTGTTCTGTACCTGATCTTTTTAGGACCGTGAGCGACTGGTTGTCATGTGGAAATCAACATTGGAGGTTATATGTCAGTCGCTAAAACAATAAAAAAGCACTTAAACAACATTGAGGAATATACGTGTTGTCTGCTGCTCGCAAGCTTTGTCCTATTGCTGTTCACACAAATTCTTACTCGCCAGTTCTTTGATTACTCTATCCCTTGGGGGGATGAGGTCGCTACTTACATGTTCGTTTGGTTTGCCTATCTAGGGGCTGTTGTGGCGGCCAAGATGTCGGCGCACAACCGAGTGAGCTTTCACTTTAAATTCTTTCCGCCAATCGTGCAGACCGTGAGTGAAACCATCGCTGACTTCTTATGGCTCTGTTTCAACGGCTACTTCGTTTACCTCAGCTACGACTTCGTGTTCAACAAAATGAATCTGTTTTGGAAGTCTCAGACTACAGGTATCCCGATGAAGTACTTCTACATGATTTTACCTATCGCGTTTTCACTGATGATGATTCGAATTATCTGGAATAATTATGAGCGTTTATTCAAAGGCGCAACCAACGAAGATCCAGAAGTCAAAGAGCTGCGCAAAATGACGGCACAAAAGTCTGCACAATAGTCATCACAGAGAATAGTGGCGTTGTTGATCAAATCAGCTTGAGGTTCAACGACGCCATATTTGACTAATCGT
>NZ_JBGOOD010000008.1:0-108924 GCF_041439475.1 Vibrio sp. 1S139 | reverse complement strand
AAAAGGTTACGACGTTCGTTTCGATGATTGAATGTGTCGATTTAAAGACGCTTACTTTCTAATCAACGCAATAACTTACTTTTTATCTCTCAATCATCATTCCCGAGAAGGAGGAACGACTGAGTCGGGAATCTCATTCCTTTCACACTCGTTCATAAAACAGAAAAGCCCGCATCAATTGCTTGATACGGGCTTCTTAATCAATGAGTTAGAGAGTTACTTGTAGAAAGACTCACCCAATCCAGCACGTGTCAGTAGGCCATCACATGGCGCGAAACGATCACCGTACTTCTTAGCGAAATCGTTCATCATCTCAACCAGTGACTTAATGCCGATTTGATCCATATAACGGAACGGACCACCTAGGAATGGCGGGAAACCGATACCGAAAATCGCACCGATATCACCATCACGAGGGCTGCGGATAATGCCGTCGTCTAGACAACGAACCGCTTCGTTTAGCATAGGTAACACACAGCGCATCGCGATATCGTTATCGCTCAACTTAGGATCTGGTTGCAGCTTAAGCAGCTTGTAAACTGACTTATCCACTTCCTTCTTCTTGCCTTTGTAAGTGTAGAAACCTTTACCACTCTTGCGGCCTTTACGATTGTCATTCAAAAGAATATCGAACACATCAGGACCTTGGAAACGATCGCCAAGCTCATTCACTAAAATCGGAATGATCTTCGCACCGATATCAACACCCACCTCATCTAATAAAGTGATAGGACCAACCGGGAAACCGAAGTCCAATAACGTGCTGTCGAGCTTTTCAATCGGCTCGTTCGCTAGCAGTAAATGCGCTGCTTCGTTCATGTACGGAGCAAGAATACGGTTCACATAAAAACCAGCCGTGTCTTTCACAACAATCGGCGTTTTACCTTGCTTCTTCGCTAATGCAACAACCGTAGAAATCGTCTCTTCTGACGTAGTTTCATGAGGGATAACTTCTACTAGCGGCATTTTTTCGGCTGGGCTGAAGTAGTGAAGACCGACCACGTTTTCTGGTCGCTGCGCCTTCTCCGCAATCTTATGGATCGGCAATGAAGACGTATTCGTCGCGAAAATAGTCTCTGGCTTGGCATTGGCTTCGATGTCCGCAACCATTGACTGCTTAAGGTCGAGGTCTTCAAATACCGCTTCAATCACCACATCGGTGTGATTAAAGCTCGTAAAGTCGATACCACCAGACAGTTGAGGCATCTTACTTTCAAGGCCCGCTCGGCTCAGAATGCGACGCTTACGCTGCTTATCGAACAACTTGAAGTTGTAGTTAAGCGCGTTCAGTACACCTTCATTTGATAGGTCTTTAATGCGTACAGGCACTTTCGCCTTAGCAACACTGACATGGCTGATGCCTGCGCCCATAAGACCACCGCCTAGCACACCAACACGCTTAACCGCTTTGGGTTCTGCGTCGGCGCCGTGTTCTTTTTTCATTTCCGTGGTTGCAAAGAAAATCGAACGAAGGGCTTTAGACTCTGAAGTCATAACCAGTTCTGAGAAACGCTTCGCTTCATACTGAAGACCTTTATCAAAGCCGTTCTCAAGGCCATAACGAATCACGTCTAAAATCGCATCCGCTGCTGGGTAATTGCCGCGTGTTTTCTGATTGGTCTTCTTAGAAGCTTGTTCAAAAATCACTTTACGACCAAGGCCGTTACGTGAAATCAGCTTTTCTTTGGTCGACGCTTGGCTTTTCGACGCAAGGCGCTTACCTTTTTTACTGCCCGTATTCTTTTCAACAAAGCTTTTAGCGACTTCAAGCAGGATAGTTTCAGGCACACAAGCATCGACAACACCGAGCGATTTCGCTTTCTTAGCGCGCAGTTGCTTACCCGTAAGGATTAGGTCAAGAGATGGCAGCAAACCAATAAGGCGAGGTAGACGCTGTGTACCGCCAGAGCCTGGTAACAGACCTAACTGTACTTCTGGCAGACCAACGCGAGTCTTATCTGAATCGGTACATACACGGTAATCACACGCCAGTGCAAGCTCTAAACCACCACCTAAACATGGGCCGTGAATCGCTGCGACTACTGGGTACGGTAGTTCAGAAAGCGTTTGGAACATCTCCTGCCCTTGGCGAGCCAGAGACTGTGCTTCGTCAGCCGTTTTACACGCATCAAGCATTCTTACATCAGCACCAGCGATAAAGTTATCTGGCTTAAGAGAATGAACGATTAGGCCCTTAACTCGGCTTTGCTTTTCTTTGAGTTGCTCGAAGATGGCTTTCATTTCTTCAGCAAAAGCCGCTTGCAGCGTGTTCATTTTCTCGTTTGGTACATCAATCGCTAACCAAGCAATATCTTGCTCATCGATATTGAGAGTAAATGCTGTCGCTTTCTTTTTGGTTGATTCAGTCGCAGAGGTTGAATCTGGTTGAGCGACTGTTTCTTTTTCTGTTGTTGCATCAAGAGTCGTAGACATTATTCTACCTCCAAGATCATTGCTGCACCTAAACCACCAGCCGCACAAGCTGTGTTCAATGCCAAGCCGCCACCGCGACGTTTCAGTTCACGTAATGTTTGAGTCATCATGCGCGCGCCAGTCGCTGCAAACGGATGTCCGTAAGCAATCGAGCTACCCAGCACGTTGAACTTCTCCATATCAATCTCACCGATCGCTTTGTCGCGGCCAAGATTCTTCTGTGCAAACTCATCGCTCGCGAACATTTTAACGTTAGCCAAAACTTGGGCAGCGAATGCTTCATGCATCTCGATCAGTGTAAGGTCTGACAACTCTAAACCGGTGTTCTTTAATACTTGTGAGGTCGCGTAAGTCGGGCCCATCAACATATCTGTTTCAACACCAATCGCTGAGAACGCATAACCACGAATATAACCAAGCACTTCTAAGCCTAGTTCTTTCGCTTTACCTTCGCGCATCAACATCACTGCTGCACCGCCATCGGTAAGAGGCGTAGCATTGGCTGCCGTTACACTGCCGTACTTTCTATCAAAAGCAGGACGCAGCTTAGCGTAACCTTCAACCGTTGAGTCGTGGCGAATGTTGTTGTCTTCCGCTAGATACTTTTTGTAAGGCGCCGGGAATGCAGTCATCACTTCGTCTTTAATCTTGCCTTCTTTCCATGCCTGAGAAGCCAAAGAGTGAGAACGGTGAGCAAGTGCGTCTTGAGCTTCGCGAGTAATACCATGCGTCTTAGCCATTTGCTCAGCTGTTTGTCCCATGGATAAACCGGTCGAGTACTCTGCAACTGCAGGTGGTACTGGCATCAAATCTTTTACGGAAAGCGTTTTAAGAATCTTCAGCTTTTGACCCATAGTTTTCGTTTTACTCAGCGCTAATAGATTTGCCGCTAACTTTTTCGAAACACCGATAGGCAATACAGAAGAAGAGTCCGCACCGCCCGCAATACCGACATCAATCGTGCCAGCCATAATGCTTTCGGTCACGTTAACTGCCGCTTGGAAGCTGGTCGCACATGCTCGTGTGACACTGTAGGCATCGGTATTGATGTTCATGCCTGTGCCCAACACGATTTCACGCGCAATGTTCGGCGCTTCTGGCATTTGCACTACTTGGCCGAACACAACTTGTTCGATAAGCGCAGGATCGACATCCGTTCTTGCAAGCATTTCACTCACAACCATTTTGCCTAAGTCGACCGCAGGCACTTGGCTAAATTCTGTGCTCTGACGAGCGAATGGGGTTCGTAATCCAGCGACAACGGCAACACGTTCTCCAGAACGCGTTTTGACTTCCTGTTTGCCCATGGTTTCTCCTTAAAGTTAAGAGGTCTGACCTGAAGCATTGTAAAGAAGTTGTTAATTAAATCAAACGAGCGTTTAAATAAACGTGATACGAGTATCTCACTGTTTGAAAATATAACTGCGCATTCAGGCGAACCTTTTTGGGGGAAAGGTTGCCGTAAGAGACTAAACTATTGTAAGCAAAGACTGTTATCGCTGTGTAGGGAATGGTTTTTCTTGAGGCAAAAAAAAACCACACAAAGCTGTGTGGTCGGAATGTATATAAAGCAATTAACTTAGCGCCAATTGAAATAATCAGTTTCCTGATTAGGAGAAAGTAAAGTCAGCCTTCAAAAGGAAGTGTCGTCTTGCTCAACATGCTAGCCACGAATGACTAACTAGACGACAAGGTGTACTATAACGAGTTCGAGGCCTTAGATTTTGAAGTAGATCAATTTTAATGTGATTTTACGATTTCCTGCCGATCGTTAGCTCTAAAAATATAAAAACGAAGCACAACGTATAGAGGACAGCTATACGCAGAGCAATTATGGAGGCTCGTGTGTCAATAATAAAAATGTTTGGAAAGAAAACAGCCAAGCGTCCGGTCAACTCTGATATGGACAAACAAAGAAAATACGAAGCACTTGTGCGCGCCTATCATCGTGACCTCTTTCGCTACGCCTATTGGTTATGCAAAGACAAAAGCATTGCCGAAGACTTAGTTCAAGAAACTTGCCTTCGTGCATGGAAGTCACTCGATAGCCTTCAAGATGAAAAAGCCGCCAAATCTTGGCTGATTACCATCTTGAGACGCGAGAACGCTCGACGTTTTGAACGCAAACAGTTTGATCTGGTTGATATCGACGATCACGGTAACGATGCTAGTGTCAGTGATGACCCGCACCATCAGCATCAGTGGTTGCAAGCCCAGATCATGAAACTTGAAATTGATTACCGTGAACCTCTCTTCTTGCAAGTGATTGGTGGTTTTAGTGGTGATGAGATTGCCGATATTCTCGATCTCAACAAAAACACGGTGATGACACGTTTATTCAGAGCTCGAAATCAGTTGAAAGAGCTGTTGGATACAGAAGAGGCAGAGAGGGGGCAACATAATGGATGATTTGGAATTTCGTCGTCGTGTATTGTCGGAACCTAAACAACGTACACAAGATATTGTTGATGCGACCGCGAATAGCGAAGCCAATAGTAACTTCTTAGACGATGTACTAGCGCTTGATAAACAGATCCACTCTGCGATGAATGTGGATGTGCCAGACGATCTTGCTGATCGTATTCTGTTCAATCAGACCTCAAGCGAAGAAAGCAAAGTAGTAAGGCCAACGTTTGCGAGACGAGCAATGGCAATGGCCGCCTCAGTAGCATTCGTTGCAGGTTTATTAGTTGGCCAAGTGAATTGGGGAAATGCATTCGTTTCACCTGCGCAAGCTAGTTTAGTTGATACAGCGATGAAGCATGTTGTTGATGAGAAGAGCTTTGTTAGTAGCATCGATGAACAGGTTACATCGCAGCAGATCAACGCAAAAATGAACCCATTTGCTTTTCAGTTTGATGACGCTTTCCCTTACCATGTTTATTACCTAAACCACTGTGGCTTTGGTAAATCCAACGCAGTACATATGGTCTTCCAAGGCGCAAAAGGCAAAGTAACACTGTTTTTAACCGGTATTCCAACAGACAAACCTATCGATTTTGATGAAAAAGGCATGTCCGGCTCGGTAACACCCGTAGATGGCAGCAGCTTAATCCTTGTGGGTGAAAATGGTGAGGATGTTTCCAAAATCGCCGAAAAGCTGACAAAAATGATCAAACCAATGAGCTAATTCGCTCTTAAAGCCCCGTCACAAAAGGCCCAGCAATTATATTACTGATATTGCTGGGCTTTATTTATAAATAAACCACGAAACCATTCACACCACCAATGCCTCTAGAGTTAAAACTCTAAAAAACAGCATTTCACACCATTTTCGTGCCAGATAGGCGTCATTTCCATAATTTTCCACTCAAAATTCCCAATGGTCGGATTTGTATATCGTATACTTGCGAATAGGATCAGCCACCATTGAGCAATTGCTCAAATTAATCGCCCTGTAGAGGCGGATATATAAAGGAATAAATGAATGACTACCAACAACACGCGTCTGTTTAAAAAGTCTCTTTTAGCAGTAACAATTACACTGGCGTCTTCGCAAGCGATGGCAGCAGGTTTCCAACTTAACGCACAATCAGCAACCGGCCTTGGCCGTGCTTTCGCTGGTGATGCTGTAATCGCAGATAACGCGTCAGTAATGGCTCGTAACCCAGCTGCAATGTCAATGTTTGATAAAACTGAGTTATCTCTTGGTTTTGAAACAATCACTACAGACATTAAAGTATCTGATGCAACATACACTTCAGCAATGAACCCAATTAGTACTCCAACCTCATCAAACTACGATGACGCAGGCGGTACATCAGTTGCACCGAACATCCACCTTATCGTTCCAGTAAATGAAAAGTTTGCTTGGGGTGTAAATGCTTACTCGAATTTCGGTACATCTACAGACTTTGGTAGCGATTTTGCTGCTTCAGAATTTGGTGGTGAAACAGATATCATGAGCCTTAACTTCGGCCTTGCTGGTTCATACCGCTTGAACGACCAATGGAGCTTCGGTGCTGGTCTTGATATTATCTACGGTAAAGGTACGCTTAAACGTACGACAAGTAGTAACCTATCAGCAAATCCGAACAGTCCATTTAATGGCTTGAGCTTAGTTGATATCGACGGAGCTGATGGTTGGGGCGTTGGCTTCAACGTAGGTACTGTTTATGAGCTAGACGAAAACAATCGCTTCGGCTTATCTTACCGCTACAGCCCTGAAATCACAGCAGAAGATAGTAAAGGTCAGGAGATCAAACTTCCTCTACCAGATATGGCAGAATTCTCTGGTTACCACAAACTTGAAGATACCAAGTTTGCTGTGCACTACTCTCTGCAGTGGGTTGGTTGGAAAGCATTCGATAAAATTGAGTTCGGTGGTACAGCAACAACACCTGATGCCGCTTACGAGTGGAAAAATGCCGGTCACATCTCTGTTGGTACTACTTACTACCTAAACAACGACTGGGATCTACGTGCTGGTTACATGTATGACATCGCTGCACAAGATGACCTAAAATCAGTATCAGTACCTGATTCTGACCGTCAATGGTTCTCAGCTGGTTTCACATACCACATCGATACTGCATCTAACGTAGACTTTGGCTTCACTTACCTATTAGGTGAAGACGTTAAAAACGTAAATGAAAGTACACCTCTAGGCACATCTGTTTCAGCAACTACTCACGCCGATGCGATCCTACTAGGCCTGCAGTACAGCCGCAGCTTCTAATATTAGCTAGGTTATTAATCCTAAAGGGTCGCATAATGCGACCCTTTTTTATTGCCTAAACCACTGACCTACATCAATTTAAGCTTACAACTGTAGCCTGCAAGGTCAATATATGACTACAAGTGTACGCTCAAACTTCGCAACACAGCAGAAACATTTAGATTATTTCTCTAATAATTAAACACATTTACTCATTAAATCCCTAAAACACTGTTTTATTCGAATTTCATTTTTAAAGTAATGACTCTAAACGTAGAATCACGCCACTAAATACTTATGATTCAGCGAACATAATAATGAAAATGAATAAGACTCTTCTATCTGCTGCAGTGGCAGTTGGACTACTTTCGACTTCTACCGTCACTCACGCGGCAGGTTTTCAACTAGCAGAATACTCAGCAACAGGCCTTGGCCGCGCATACGCTGGTGAAGCTGCAATGGCTGACGGCGCAGACGCACAATGGCGTAACCCTGCCATGCTGACTTACCTAGAAGGTACTCAGGTTTCTGTTGGTGCTATCTATGTTGACCCTAACATCGATATCGAGGGTACTTCTACGTCCATGATGGGACAATCTACTTCGTCAAATTCTAGCGATTTTGCGCACAGTGCAGTAATCCCAAACTTTTATGTTTCTCATAAGTACAACGACAAGTTCGCATTAGGCTTTGCTGCTGGCACTAACTACGGTATGGAAACAGACCTAGGTAAAGACTTTGGTGGCGCAAACCACGGTAACGAAGCAAGTGTTACTACGATGGAGCTAAACCTAAACGCGGCTTACCAAGTACTTGAAAGCGTATCTATTGGTGGTGGTATTCGTTACATCATGGCTGAAGGTAACTTTGGAGCGGTATCTACAGTTAACTCTCTAGTTCCTATGCCTCAAGGTACAGCTTTAAAATACATGGAAGGTGATGACACAGCGTGGGGCTGGCAAGTTGGTACCGCTTGGCAGATCAATGAAAACAACCGCCTTGGTTTTACCTACAAGTCAGAAGTAGACCTAACGCTTGAAGGCCACGCAAATGGTGTCGCTTTTGATGCTGTTGCTGGCGCTTTAGGTACTCCTGTGAAGTCAAAATATAACGGCTCAATGCAACTTGCATTGCCAGCTACCGCCGAGCTAGCAAGCTTCCATCAACTATCAGATAAGGTCGCTGTACATGCGAGCGTTAACTGGACTAACTGGAGCAGCTTTAAAGAACTAGTAGCTGACATCCCTGAATTCGGTCCTGCTCGAACTCAAGATATCAAGCAAGAGAACTGGGAAGATAACTACCGCTTTGCTCTTGGTACTACTTACCAAATGACGCCTAAGTTAGCTCTACGCTCTGGTATCGCATACGATACTTCAGCGGTAAGCGATGAGCACCGTACGGCAACGATCCCAGAAACAGACCGCACTTGGTTAAGCATTGGTGCTGGATATCAATGGTCTGAGCAACTAACTCTAGATGCTGGCTTCACTTACATTCTAGCTAAAGACGCAAAAATGGTTGAAGATGACGCAAGTTCTGCACCATTTGGTGGTGACTTCGAAGGTGAAGTAACAGGTAGCATCTGGCTAGTAGGTATCCAAGCTAACTACCGCTTCTAATCTACCTCCCTAAAAGTAGAAAGCATTAAAAAGGCTCGATGTTGCATCAACATCGAGCCTGTCTTTTATCGATTTTCTAAATCATGTTTCTAGTAATCTTCTAGATAACCATCGATCAAATCTTCTTCTTCAAGGTCGACCTCTTCAGGCTCGATCTCGGCTTTAAAGTCACGACGTTGAATGTAAACATCACGCGTTAATGCATATGGATCAGGAGAGCTATCCAACAGCGCTTCTTGTGATACTAACTGAGCACGTGTTTCCATGCCTTCAAATGCCCACTTGCCTAAGCTAGCCCAGAAATTCAAGAACGACAGAGGCACATACATACCATCGACGGTTTCAGTCACTTCTCGAGTTGTTAGTGGACCATAACCCGGCACCATGAAGTACGGACCATTTCCTACCCCGTAATGACCAATCGCATCAGAGAACGACTTATCATCGTACTTGGTGATCCCAGCTTCGCTAGCAATATCGATTAAGCCTAACAAACCAATCGTTGAGTTAATCCAAAAACGATTGAAATGGTCGAGTGCTTTTTCACCATTGCCCATAATAAGGTTATTCACCATGCTTGATGGTTCGTCTAAGTTGGCTAGGAAATTGGAGATACCAGAACGCACTGGCACAGGGGTGTAGTCAACATAAGCGAGGGAAACAGGGCGAACTAAGTAAGGATCTAGATATTCGTAGTTGATATCCCACATCGCTCGGTTGAAACCTTCAAAAGGATCATTGGAGTGGGACTCTTCGACGTAATCAGAGGTTTCGAGGTTATCATCGTCAACACTTTCGTCCGGCGCGCTTGAACACCCAACCGTTAAGCTTGCGATAAAAAGTAAACTCGAGAGTCTTAAAACACTGACAGACATATCACCTTTTCCATAAGGAATTCAAATAATAAAAAAGGCCAGCAATCGCTGGCCTCAATTGTTTGGCTAAGTCTATACCGTTTATCTGCAAATCGGAATAGATAACACCTATGCAAAGTGATGATTAATATTGCTTATTGATATCAATGGTAACTGGAGCGCCCAATTCAACCACTTCACTTTCACCGTACCAATCACCTTCGCGAGTTGAAACGTTGCCGTCTGTATCAAGCCTAGCTCTAACCATCAGTGTTTCAAGGCTAGACAGCTCTTGCCCTTCCAGCATGCTGTTGCCGTCATCTAGCACAACCGTACGAGGGAAAGTCCCTAGTGGGTAGCGTGCCGCTGCGATAGGCATTGGAGAACCATCAGCTCTGTGTACTGACACAATTAACACTGAGTTAGGGTCAGCATTCACGTCTGCAGATAGATCGAGCGTTACAGCAACAGTCTTACCTTGGTCGACACCCATAGTGTCGCCCATTTTCTTCTGAGCACTTTCAATACTGCGCGAAAGCATTTCATAGCGACTGTCTTGTGGACCAATCATCTGTTGCATGATGCTCCAGTACTTCACAGCACCCGGGTAGTCTTGACGCTCAAATGCATCGAACGCTAGCAGTGAGAACACACGAAGGTCGACGTAATCGTTTTGAATCAAACGGCTCAAAATCAAACGAGCTTGGTTTTGATCCGCTTCATCAGGTGAAAGCATCAGTGCTTGTGCGAAACCTAACTGAACATCTTCATTCTTAGGTTCAAGCTTGTAAGCTCGCTCCATAGAATCTTTTGCTGTTTCAGCATCACGGTTAGCCAGTGCAATACGACCGAGTAGTAACCAACCTGTTGAATCTTTTGGTTGGTAATGCAGACGAGTACGAAGCGCCAGAGTCAAATCTTCCAGTTCATCATCCGTTAGTGCACCACCTTCCGATGACATTAGCTTTTTAGACAATTCAGGAAGGTTCGAGCTCACTTCTTGCCAGTGCTGAACTTTGTCCAGTGCACCGAACTTAAAGTACAAACCATAAGTCACAACGACGACAAGAATGATCGACGGTACAACCACACCAAGCGTAGAGATTTGAGTTTTCTTCACCTCTTCTTGTGCAGGAACATCATCAAGCAGAGACTGTTTCAAATCAGCGATCAGTTCTTGTTGGTTATCAACAAGACCTTCCTCTGCTTCTACTTCTAACTCGACAAGACGGTCTTTATAGAACGCTTTATTCAACTCGTCGCGAAGCATCTCGTCATTGTTTGCCTTCTTGTTAATGAAAGGCAGAACAATTAAGAAAATTGCCGCTAGCGAAAGGATAATGGTAGAAATCCAAAATAGAGTCATTACTTCTTATCTCCGTCGTTCTCTTCATCGAGTAACGCTTTTAAGCGAGCTTCTTTGTCTGCATCCCAGTCTTTATCTGACTCTACTGCTGCTTTTGATTTTGACTTTCTGCTTCGTAAAATAATCAAACCAAATCCAAACACAACAACCGCAAACGGACCAATCCAAAGGATCGATGTAGCTAAGGTCAGTGGCGGGTTGTACGTTACAAAGTTACCGTAACGAGCAATCATGTAATCAATAATTTCTTGCTCAGACTTGCCGTCTTTTGTCATCTCGTACACTTTTTGGCGTAAGTCGACCGCTAGCTCAGCATTCGAATCACCAATCGTGTTGTTCTGACATTTAGGGCAACGTAGCGTATTACTCAACTCTTTAAACTGCTGTTCTTGATCTACGGTATCAAATTCATGGAACTCGATAGGCGCAGCAGAAACAGTCGCTGAAATTGCGAACGTAGCGAATAGAGTAATCAATGCCTTTCTAATCATTTCGATTCCTCCAACAACTCTTGATACATCGGCTCAAGCGTCGATGCCCAGTTGGTTGGGTTCACGTCACCAACATGGCGGTAGCGAACTACGCCGTTAGCATCGATTAGGAAAGTTTCAGGCGCGCCATACACGCCAAGGTCAAGGCCTAGCATGCCATTACCATCAAACAGGCTAATTAGGTACGGGTTACCCAACTCTTTTAGCCAACCAACCGCTTTGTTGCGATCATCTTTGTAGTTAAGACCAATAATCTTAACGCCTTGATCCGCAAGCTTGTTCAGGTAAGAGTGCTCTGCATAACAAGTAGGACACCAAGTCGCCCACACGTTAAGAAGCAGTGGCTCGCCTTTAAAGATCGCTTGATCATGAAACTTACCTGGTTGTTCTAAGTCTTCTAGACCAAACTCAGGAACAGGCTTACCAATCAATACGGATTCTAGCTTAGTTGGGTCATCGCCCGACTGGTTGCGCATTAATTGCGTTGCAAAGATTCCAGCTAGAACCATGAACGCAATCAATGGAATGAATAAAATCTTCTTGTTCATTCGAATTAAGCCTCCTGCTCTTCAGCCGACTTTTTGGTTGGCTTACGGAAACGGTAACGACGGTCACTGATAGCAATAGCGCCACCAATCGACATAATCAAAGAACCTGCCCAGATCCAACGTACAAATGGTTTGTAGTAGATACGTACAGCCCAAGATTTGTTGTCGTCTAAACGTTCACCCATTGCAATGTAAAGGTCGCGCGTTACGCCACGGTCAATCGCTGCTTCTGTCATCATAGACTTAGCTGTGGTGTAGAAACGTTTTTCAGCGTGAAGCGTGTTGATGTATTTGCCTTCTTTAGTAATTTCAAAGTCAGCAATGTAACCATCGTAGTTAGGACCATCTTTGTCACGAACCCCTGTAAACAGGAAGCTGTATTCTTCAAGCTGGTAGCTTTCACCTGGCGCCAGACGTACATCACGTTCGATGCTGTAGTTTTGCACCATCGCGATACCAATCACTGTCACGGCTAAACCTATGTGACCACACATCATTGCCCAGTGGCTACGAGGTAGCTTAGTTAGACCTTTCAAGAATGTATGACGGTGAGTCGCACGCTCATGCAGCTCAAAGCCGTGCATGAAGATGATCCAGAACGCCATTACCCAACCAGCAAACGCAGTACCACTGAAGCGGTCAGCCAGTAGAGCAACCATTAGCGCACTCAAGCCAAGTGAGAATGCACCTGAAATCAGCATTGGTTTAACAAGCTTAGACAGGTTGTCACGTTTCCATCGGATCAGAGGACCGATACCAAGCAGGAACGAGAACGGGATCATTAACCAGAAGAACAACATATCAAAGAATGGTGCACCGATAGATACCGAGCCCAAGCCTAACTGTTTGTGAACTAATGGCAGTAGCGTACCTACTAACACAACGACAAGCGCTGCAATCAGTAAGATGTTGTTACCAAGCAGGGCGTTTTCACGAGAAACCAGATCGAAGTTACCGCGAACACGAACCGATGCGCCTTTAATAGCAAACAACAGCAGTGAACCACCGATAACAAAGACTAGGAAACCTAGAATAAACATACCACGAGCAGGATCTGACGCGAATGCGTGAACCGATACCAAGATGCCCGAACGAACTAAGAATGTCCCCAGTAAGCTTAGCGAGAATGCAGAGATAGCCAGCAGTACTGTCCAAGCTTTAAATGTGCCACGCTTTTCAGTTACCGCTAGTGAGTGCATTAGAGCAGTACCAGCCAACCAAGGCATGAATGAAGCGTTTTCTACTGGATCCCAGAACCACCAGCCACCCCAGCCAAGTTCGTAGTAAGCCCACCATGAACCTAGTGCGATACCTACCGTTAGGAATAACCAAGCTGCGATTGTCCAAGGACGCGACCAACGAGCCCATGCCGTATCAAGACGACCACTCATTAGAGAAGCGATTGCGAAAGAGAACGCAACAGAGAAACCTACATAACCCATGTAAAGCATTGGCGGGTGAATAATCAAACCCGGATCTTGCAGTAGTGGGTTCAGGTCACGGCCATCAACAGGGAAGAAAGGCAATGTACGTAAGAACGGGTTAGACGTCACGATAATGAACAGCAAAAAGCCGACAGTAATCAGACCCATGATAGCCAAAACGCGAGCCACAGACTCTTGAGGCATACCACGACTGAATGTCGCTACTGCTACAGTCCAACCCGCTTGGATAAGAACCCAAAGCAGTAATGAACCTTCGTGCGCACCCCAAACCGCCGTAATTCGGTAGTACCAAGGTAGTTGGCTGTTTGAGTTACTTGCTACGTATTGAATCGTAAAATCATTTGTGTAAAACGCGTAACACAAGATAAAGAACGAAATCGCTAAGAATCCGAAC
Source organism: Vibrio sp. 1S139 (assembly GCF_041439475.1). Taxonomy (NCBI): domain Bacteria; kingdom Pseudomonadati; phylum Pseudomonadota; class Gammaproteobacteria; order Vibrionales; family Vibrionaceae; genus Vibrio; species Vibrio sp. 1S139. Next base: position 95,114 of record NZ_JBGOOD010000008.1, on the reverse strand, counting down.
ATACCCCACGACAACGGTCGTGCGCTGTTCATCAATAATGTGTTATTTCGAGCGGCTCCATACAATGGGAGCACGCTTAGCAGCAATGCAAGTCCCAAGGACAGGATCATCGCAAAATGGCCGATCTCGGCTATCATTGAGCATTTCCTTCTTTTTGTTCAGTCGTGTATTGCAAAGGCTCATGGGTTTTCTTCATTGCTTCCGCAACTTCAGAAGGCATGTACTCTTCATCGTGCTTTGCCAACACCTCAAACGCTTCGATTGTCGTCGCATCTTTAAGGACACCCTGAGCAACAATACCTTGGCCTTCACGGAAAAGATCAGGAAGGATACCATCGTATAGAATTGTTACTTTAGGGCCTACATCCGCCAAATCGAAGCTTACACGTAGTGATTCATTGTCACGGCTTACAGAGCCGACTACGACCATGCCACCAATACGTAGGCGTTGACCAACTTCAGGTTTCTTACCATCTTTGCCGTTGACCAGCTCAGTTGGTGTGTAGAACAGATCCATGTTCTGGTTAAGTGCGTAAACCATCAATCCAACAGTCGCACTGATACCAAAAAAGATCGCTAAGACAATGCCCAGCCTCTTTTTACGTCTTGGGTTCATAGAGTGTTCTCCATATTTTTTGCTGCATCGATACGAGCCTGACGATCAATCTTAGCTTGTACTTCATTTAGTAATTGCTTACCACGACGAACGCTTACGACCAGTAAAATGATCATCGCGAGAAATGTGATTCCAAATGCACTCCATACATATGAGGCGTAGCCCCCCATGGCAAAGAAATCACTCAAAGATTCAAAATACATAATTACCTACCCTACTACGCTTTTTCGGCCGCAAGCTTGCGAACCCATGGACGGTGACTCTCTTTACTGATGATTTCGTTACGGAAACGAACCATAGTCACAGCACCAAAGAAAAAGGCGAAGCCGAAGATGTTAAGAAGAAGCGGCCATAGCATGTCACTTGAGATCGAAGGTTTTGCGAACTTAGTAATGGTCGCGCCTTGATGAAGTGTATTCCACCACTCTACAGAGAAGTGAATGATAGGGAGGTTAATCACGCCTACGATAGCCAAGATACCCGCCGCTTTCGCTGCTGTTTTTTGGTCGTCAAAAGCGTGGTGTAGTGCGATCACACCCAAGTATAGGAATAGAAGAATCAGCTCTGAGGTTAAACGCGCATCCCAAACCCACCAAGCACCCCACATTGGTTTACCCCAAACTGCGCCAGTTAGTAACGCAATGAAGGTAAACACAGCGCCAATCGGTGCCATCGCCAGTGCGGCCATGTCTGATAGCCTTACCTGCCATACCAAACCGATAAAGGCAGCAATCGCCATCGACATGTAAACGCCCATCGACCAGATTGCAGACGGAACATGGATGTAGATGATACGGAAGCTATCGCCTTGTTGGTAATCAGAAGGCGCAAATGCAAGCCCCCACACGGTACCGACGGATAGACACAATAGCGCTAGGATCGAAAACCATGGCAAAAGTTTACCAGCAAGCTGATAAGAGGTTTCTGCTTTGGCATAGGGATGGAGCCATTTCCACATGTTGTAATCTCACTCTTACTTCATATTGCTTACAGCTATTAAAGCTATAATTATAATAATTTTATTTGTCTTGCTTTCAGTTTTATTGACTCTATGAGTCCAATCGACACATTTGGTTCACATTGGCTATACGATAACGGAACCCCAATCAGTTCACACTTACTCTAAGTGCGGCACTGATCGCAAAAGGCGTCATAGTCATCGCACCCATTAACATTGCCCCAAGCACCGCCAATTGACCGTTGTATGCAACGCCCAAAGCCGCAGCGTCAATTGCTGACGTCGCGAAGATTAAAATGGGGATGTAAAGCGGCAAGATTAACAGGCTTAACAGGACTCCGCCCTTCTGTAACCCAACGGTTAACGCAACACCAATCGCACCAATAAAACTCAATGCGGGTGTTCCTACCAGCAAGGTCAACACAACTGAGAGCCATGTATCAAAATCTAAAGACAACAAAACAGCCAATAATGGGCTGATTAAAATCAATGGTAACCCGGTCAACAACCAGTGTGCTATGACTTTGGACAATACTACCAACTGCAACGGGATTGGCATCAGCATCATCTGTTCAAGGGCACCATCTTGAAAATCATCACGGAAAAGACGCTCTAAAGAGAGCAATGCAGAGAGCAAAGCGGCCACCCAAACAATACCCGCAGCAATACGCGCAAGTAGGTTTGGCTCTGGGCCAATACTCAAAGGGAAAAGCGTGATAACAATGATGAAGAACCACAAAGGGTTAAAGATATCCGCTTGACGTCGAAACGCGATAAGCAGTTCGCGTCGGATAATCGTGGTCATTGAAGAGATCATATTACTCACCCAACTTTATTTTTCTTAGTTTCGGGCTATCAGCAAACATATCTTGGTGTGTGGTTAACAACACAATGCCACCGTTGTCTGCATGCTGAGAAAAAAGAGATTCGAGAACTTTCACGCCCTGCTTATCAATGGCAGTCAGCGGCTCATCAAGAATCCACAACATTTGCTTGCTCAACCAAAGGCGAGCCAACGCAACTCGGCGTTGTTGGCCTGCTGAAAGTTGCCCCGCAGGTACGTCTTCTCTGCCCGCAAGCCCGACTTGAGCCAGCGCGTGATAAAGCTCTTCTTTGCTGGTACCGCCACTGTGAATCGACTGATAAAAGCTCAAATTCTCATAAGCACTAAGCTCGCGCTTTACGCCTGTTTGGTGACCAAGAAAAAGTAAATTTTGATGATAAACATCTCGACTCGATTCAATAGACTCACCGTCCCAAGAGATAGTGCCGTCATCGCGATCGCCTAAGCCAGTAATAATCCTAAGGAGTGTCGTTTTCCCGGTACCGTTACGACCTTCAACTTGAACCAGCTCACCTGGTTTCAATTGAAAAGACAACGATTCAAACAGAATCCTGTCGTCACGAATAGCAGTTAAATTTGAGACTTCTAGCATAGGTAAATTTAGTCGAGTAATGAGAGCGCTATAGTAGCACACCAACATGGTGACAAAACAGGACTAGGCGTTTTCGATAGAACAAAGTCGGTAAGAAACTGTTACCACCTCATCACAATTTACACATTTTCATCAACAAACAAGATATTGTCGTAGATACAAGCACTTATAAACATCGTTCTATATAGATCGGACAGGCATAAAAAAAGAAGCCGAAGCTTCTTTTAAGAGGAATACGTAATAAACATCAATTGCTCAATACGAATTAAGCGCTCAATTTAACGACGTCGAGGCGGGTCTCTGCGATCGCGAGAGGCATCGGGTTGCTGATCGTACGATGAAGGGTCGCTTCGTAATGAAGGAATTTTCTCTTTACCAGCAAGCTTGTTCTGCAGAGACATCATCAGCTCAGCTTCTGCTTTGGGTAATTCACATTCTTCAATTAACTCGTTAATCCCAGCGCCAAGCTGAACCATTTTCGTTGCACGTGTGTACAAACGTCCATCGGTATCCGCATGTTCCAGCTCAACAATACGTTCATTCAAATGTTTGATAAGATCTTGTTGTTCAGTCACTTTCTGGCCAAGGCCAACCACAACAGAGCGAACCTCAAGTAATTGCTTACTCGATTTTTGAAGCTCTTTGTCCAAGTTACGAACTTGCAGGCGTGACTGATCGAGCTGCTTTTGAATCGCACGTTTTACTTTGCTAATCAAAATCAGGATAAATAACGTAAAAACCCCAACGCCTGATATCAGAGCGACAGGGCTTAAAGGAAGCGCTTCAAACATTACAGGTGAGCCATCTCATCCCATTCGTCTTCGCTTAGTAGTTTGTTTAGATCTACTAAGATAAGTAGCTTGCCATCTCGGTTACTTACACCTTGGATGAACTTAGCACTTTCATCAGTACCAACACTTGGCGTTGTGTCGATTTCAGAAGAACGCAGGTAAACCACTTCAGCAACGCTATCTACTAGAATGCCAATTACTTGACGCTCAGATTCAATAACGATGATACGAGTGTTGTCTGTGATTTCACCTTGCATCAAACCAAAGCGAGAACGAGTGTCGATAACAGTAACAACGTTACCACGTAGGTTAATAATACCTAGAACGTAATCTGGAGCACCCGGTACTGGAGCAATTTCGCTGTAACGTAGTACTTCACGTACTTGCATTACGTTGATGCCGTAAGTTTCTTCTTCTAGCTGGAAAGTCACCCATTGAAGTACTTCATCATTCGTTTGCTCTTTTCTTACTTCAACTTCACTCATATGAGACATAGATAATCCTCTTGCCGTCGTTACCGACCACTATTATTAACTTGATGCTTATTGTTAGCCCAATGCTTATTACTAGCTTAATGCTTTTACATCTAGCCCTGCGTTTAGCATGGCGATTAATGCTTCAACATGAATCAAAGCACACATTTTTTCTTTTACCATACCAGCGAGCCATGGGCGTTTCCCTGCCATTTCTCGCCAACGTACTTTGTCTGTATTAAGTAGCTCGGTGCCTTTGAGCTCTGTGCCCGCAAGGCCCCACAAGCTTTCTCCAAGCATCACTATATATTGATAGTTTTCTTTGTATTCGTCACCTGATAGTTTCTCAGACATCACCCATTTTGCGGTGTCGACCACATCTAGCTGACTATCACGGTTGGTTTGTAAACCTAAATACCAAGCTGGCTTACCAATGATATGACTTAACTCTTCAAGGCGATGGATGCCGCCAAGCTCATCAAGTGGCACCGCAAAGGTCACGCCGTTTACATCAAAATACAAAACTTGAAAGTCTTCTTTGCGAACCGTACTTTCCCAAGAGGTAAACTGGTCAGCACCTCCGGCTTGAGTTTCGGGTTCAATAACTGTCTCGGGATCAGGAACGTCAAGTTCAGGCTCAACAGCCTTAACTTCTACTTGTTCCGTCTCCAGCGATTCAGCTTGTAACTCTTCAATTTGCTGCGATTCAACAGGTGGCTCTACAACAATTGATAAATCGGGTTCTGGAAGATTCCAATCTTGAATCTCTGGCTCTTCAAACACTTGAACAGACTCAACCGCAGCATCAAACATTTGCATGTCAGCTTGCTGGGCGATTTTCCGGGTGTTCTGATCCATCAACTCATCAAGGTTCAGTTCATCAACAACATTGGTCGCCTCTAAACGACTCAGTAGTTTCTGAACATCCTCAAGGTTAGGAACCTCAAACTCAGCCGCGCGTATTTCTGCGTAGCTTGAGTGGTGACTCGAAAATTGGCGCTCTGGCTCTGGCTCTGGCTCTGGCTCTGGCTCTGGCTCTGGCTCTGGCTCTGGCTCTGGCTCTTCAGATTGTGATTCGTCGCTCGACTCGTCAACAAAAAAATCGTCAGATTCAAAGCTTTCATCGCCTAATAACGCAGTAAAGTAATCATCCAGTGCTTGTTCACTAGAGATACTTGGCTGCGCCATTGTTGATTCTTTATTCGCGCTCATTTATCGCCAACCTTTCGAGATAAATAAGCAACTGTTTATAAGCAAATACACCACGGCTACCCGATGCAAAATGAGAGGCTGGCAAGCGCTTTAGGCTCGCATCTCGAAACTTGGTATCAATCGGCACAGCAGACGTCCAAACTTGGTTTGGGTAATCATCTTTGAGCTGCGTTAATGTTTGCAGTGAGGCTTTGGTTCGCTTGTCGTACATCGTCGGGACAATCGTCACCTTAAACGGTGTTTTGCGCGACTTCTGCATAATGGTCAAAGTGCGAATCATGCGCTCTAAGCCCTTCATCGCCAAAAATTCCGTCTGTACCGGAATCAATATACGATCGCTTGCAGCCAATGCATTGACCATCATCACACCAAGAATTGGCGGGCAATCGATCAACACATAGTCGTAGTCATCTTTTAAAGCGGCCAAAGCACGCTTCAAGATCAACCCCATGCCGCTTCGATTTCCCATTACACGGTCTAATGTCGCCAAAGACATATGCGCAGGGATAATATCGATACCTTCGACTTCCGTTTGTAAAAGCAAAGGTCTTACCGTCTGCGCGTTAAATTCACGCAGCTGGAACAGATCAAACAGGCTCGATTCCACCGTATCTGAATCGTAACCCAGATAGGTGGTCAGTGATGCATGTGGGTCAGTATCAACCAACAGAACACGGTGCCCCTTCAACGCAAGTAAACCTGCTAGAGTCACGGTCGTGGTCGTTTTACCAACACCACCTTTTTGGTTTGCAACACTCCAAACAATCATTTCGATTTACCTAAGCTAACCCAACTTCGACCAAGATCCTTTCCGCGATACGGTCTAGAGGGAGGTCTTCAGTAGAAATGCCAGCTTTTGCTACAGCTTGAGGCATACCATATACAACACAGCTATCTTCGTCTTGTGCCCAAATTGTCGAGCCCGCAGTTTTCAACATACGCGAACCTTCTCGACCATCTGCGCCCATACCAGTCAGGATCATAGACAACACTTTGTCGCCGTAGATCTTCGCTGCAGAGCCGAATGTGACATCCACACAAGGCTTGTAGTTCATGCGGTCGCCGCCATCGATAATTCTTAGACGTGCAGACCCTGCGCGGCCATCCACCATCATCTGTTTACCACCCGGAGCAAGATACGCCACGCCAGGTTTTAACACATCACCGTCTTGCGCTTCGCGAACTTCAATCTTACACAAGGTGTTCAATCGGCTCGCAAAAGCAGCAGTGAATGTTGCTGGCATATGCTGAACTAACACAATTGGGTGTGGATAGTTAGCAGGGATGCGAGTCAAAATCTTCTGTAGAGCAACAGGGCCGCCAGTCGACGTACCAATTGCTGTTAATTGATACTTCTTACCTGACGCTCTGAATTTCGCCGTTGATGCAACCGCAGGCTTCGCTGTCGAAGTCGAAGCTGCTGTTGAAATCGGTTGGCGCAATGGCGTAGATGTTGCAGTCGTCGCAGTCGCTCTCGGCGCAATAGGAGCACGGCGCATAAACGCACGCTTCGCTGCAATCTGAATCACACGCTGTTGAAGCAATGCAACTGCATCGTCGCGGTTACGTGCAATGTCTTCAAACTTCTTAGGAAGGAAGTCGAGAGCACCTGCATCTAACGCATCTAACGTTGCTCTCGCTCCATCATGCGTTAACGATGAAAACATCAAAATAGGCGTTGGAGACGCGGCCATGATTTCACGAACGGCAGTGATACCGTCCATGACAGGCATTTCAATATCCATCGTGATTACGTCAGGTCTTAGCTGTTTCGCTTTTTCAACGGCTTCTTTACCGTTTACTGCTACATCAATGACTTCTAGGCGAGCCTCTGAGTTGATGATCTCGCTAACGCGACGACGAAAGAAACTCGAATCATCAACGACTAATACTTTAATCGCCATATTTATCCTTAAATTAAATTCTTGACGCAGCTGCGTACTGCTTCAACAAGTCCGGCACATCTAGAATCAATGCAATGTGTCCGTCACTTGTAATTGTCGCACCTGCCATTCCTGGCGTGCCTTGCAGAAGCTTATCAAGCGGCTTGATCACGACTTCTTCTTGACCGATAAGCGTATCGACAACAAAACCAACACGTTGGCTACCAAGTTGTACGATAACAACATGGCCGTGCCCTTTACGCAGCTCAACAATACCCGCTTTAGGAGCAAGCCAGTTTTGCAAGTAGAACAACGGAATAGACTTATCGCGAACGATAATCGTCAGCTGGCCATCAACCACGTTTGTGCGGCTTAAATCTAGGTGGAAGATCTCGTTTACAGAAGCCAATGGCAATGCAAATGGATGACCGGCAACACCGACCATCAAGGTTGGTAGAATCGCTAGGGTTAGTGGAACCTTGATGGTGATCTTGGTGCCCTGTCCCATTTCTGAATCAATATCAATAGAGCCGTTCAGTGTGTTGATCGCTGTTTTCACAACGTCCATACCCACACCACGACCAGAGATATCCGAGATCTGCTCTTTGCTTGAGAAGCCAGGAGCAAAAATCAGGTTAAAACACTCTTTATTTGATAAGCGAGACGCTGCATCTTCATCCATCAGGCCACGTTTAACCGCGATAGCACGAAGCTTATCAGGGTCCATACCGCCACCGTCATCAACGATAGCCAGTTCAATGTGGTCACCTTCTTGAGAGGCAGACAGAATCACTTTACCCGTTTGTGATTTACCCGCAGCAACACGGTCGTTTGGCATTTCAATACCATGATCGACAGAGTTTCTCACCAAGTGAATCAGGGGATCAGCAAGTGCTTCTACTAAGTTTTTATCAAGGTCCGTTTCTTCGCCACGCATTTCAAGAACGATGTCTTTCTTCAAGCTACGAGCAAGGTCACGGACAACTCGTGGGAAGCGACCAAATACTTTCTTGATCGGCTGCATACGAGTCTTCATTACCGCACCTTGAAGGTCTGCAGTAACAACATCTAAGTTAGAGACAGCTTTCGACATTTCTTCGTCGTTGCTGTTGAGGCCTAGGCTGACTAGTCGGTTACGCACCAATACCAGTTCACCCACCATGTTCATGATGGTGTCCAGTGTTGATGTATCAACACGAACTGTCGCTTCAGCTTGTTGCTTCTTAGCCGGCACTTTAACTTCAGCTTTTGCTGGAGCGCTCGGTTTTGGCTCAGCTTTAACGGCAACTGGCGCAGCAGGTTTAGGCGCAGCTTGAGGTGCTACTGCCTTAACTTCTGCTGGCTTAGTCGCGGCATCCAATTCTTCAATCGAAGGTCCATTACCTGAGCCATGTAGTTGGTCAAGTAACTTCTCGAACTCTTCGTCAGTCATCAGATCATCGCCTTCAGACATCGCCGAAACAGGTGCTGCTGGCGGCGTTGGCGGTGGAGGAGGCGTTGAACTTGCCGCTGTCGGGCTCTTACCCGCACCGTGCAATTCATCTAATAACTTTTCAAATTCGTCATCAGTAATATCACCACTGTCAGCAACAGACTGAGGTGCAGCGGGTGCTGGCGGCGGTGTTGGTGCAGAAGGCGCTGTTGGTGAACCACCTTTACCGTGAAGCTCATCAAGCAAGCGTTCAAACTCATCTTCAGAGATATCATCGACTGAAGATGCATTGATGTTTGAGCTTTCAGCAGTAGGTTCCGGAGCAATAACAGGCTCAGGCGCTGCAACAACAGGTTCAGGGATAATAGGTGCAGGCGCTTCTACTGGTGCCACTTCATCCGCAGACTCTGGTTTACAGAGACGGTGAAGTTCATCCAATAAAGATTGGTCGGCTGGCACTAAAGGTTCCTGATCTTGCACGGCGCGAAACTGTACATTGACTGTATCTAGCGCCTGCAGCATGGTATCCATCAAACCTGATGTTACGCTGCGTTGGCCGTTTCGCAGAATGTCGAACACATTCTCAGCACCATGACAAGTATCCACCAGCTCAGTTAATGCTAGGAAACCAGCACCACCTTTTACTGTATGGAAACCACGGAAAATAGCATTTAATAGGTCTTTGTCGTCAGGGTTATTCTCAAGCTCTACCAGTTGTTCTGATAGGAGTTCAAGGATCTCTCCTGCTTCGACTAAAAAGTCCTGAAGAATATCTTCGTCTAAATCGTAGCTCATACGTTACCTTTAAAATCCAAGACTGGATAACAAATCGTCGACTTCATCTTGAGATGCGACAGCGTCTTCGCGCTCTTCTGGGTTCATAATTGGACCTTCAGGCGCAATCGATGCTTTCTTCTCTGACTCTGGAGTTGGCTCTTTTTGATTCGCACCGAATACCGTGAGAATCTCGACCAAACGTCCTTCCACCTCATTCACCAAGGTAATAACTTTGCTGATTATCTGCCCAGTTAAATCTTGGAAATCCTGAGCCATCAAGATTTCAGTCAATTGTCCGCGTAGTTCAGTACTGTCGCCTTCTACTTGGACAAGCAATCCATCAATGCGGTGACATAAAGCTTTAAATTGTGCCAGCTCAATGCGGCCATGCATCAGTTCATTCCATTGAGGCCTTACTTGAAGTAAACACTCGTGTAGGTTGTCTGCGATTGGCATACAGCGATCGACAGCGTCCATCGTCTTATTTGCCGCAACTTCCGTTTTATCAATGACATACTGAAGGCGATCCCTTGCATCAGGGATTTCGTCATTTGCGATAACGCTGATGCGTTCATCGAAATTGAATTGAGTCAAAGAGTCGTGGAGGTCGCGTGTCAGACTTCCTATTTCTTGAAGCATTGGATTGTCTTGAAGACTAAAGTTATCTTCATAAATGCTTCTCACAAGAGAATCAGCATTTTGCTGCTCATCGTTCTCAAGCAGCTCTACTAATTTTTTTGCTTGTTCTAATGAAATCATCCTGAATTCGGCCTTACTCCGCATACTTTGTGCGCTTAGGCTATCGAGATAAACAGATAACTTATCAGTCAGTGTTTACCTAGAAGTGCCTAAATTTATTGATGCTTATAAGCGATCAAAAATCTTATCAAGTTTCTCTTTCAGCGTTGCAGCAGTGAAAGGCTTCACAATGTAACCATTAACACCCGCTTGCGCAGCTTCGATGATCTGCTCACGCTTCGCTTCAGCTGTGATCATAAGCACTGGAAGGTGCTTAAGTTCTGCGTCTGCGCGAATGTGTTTAAGCAGGTCAATCCCTTGCATGCCTGGCATGTTCCAGTCAGTTACCACGAAATCAAATTCGCCTTTTTTCAGCATAGGTAACGCGGTCAAGCCATCATCTGCTTCTTGAGTGTTGTTGAAACCTAAATCGCGAAGTAGGTTTTTAACAATTCGGCGCATCGTTGAAAAATCATCAACAATGAGAATTTTCATGTTTTTGTTCAAATTAGCCTCCACTGAATAGGATCAGTGTTGTTAGTCGTTCTGTGTCCAAGCACTTAACTTAGTGCGTAAACGCTGCATAGATTGGCTCAGTATTTGGCTGACACGAGATTCGCTGACACCTAACACTTCCCCAATCTCTTTTAAATTGAGTTCTTCGTCGTAATAAAGCGAAAGCACAAGGCCTTCCCTTTCCGGAAGTTGTTTTATCGAATCGATCAAAGCTTGGCGGAATGACTCATCAGCAACCCCTTGAAAAGGCGTATTATCTTGAGAGTCTCCATTCGGAGATATTACATCATCTGAGACGCCTAAATCTTCAATTCCAACCAGTCTTGAGCAATTAATATCAGTTAAAGCACTGTGATACTGCTCTAAACTAAGCCCCATGTGTTTTGCCACTTCGGCATCACTCGGGTCGCGGTTGAGGATACCCTCTAATTCCGCAATTGCACTGCTGATTTCTCGATTGTTCTTATGAACCGATCTCGGCACCCAGTCCCCACGGCGAATGTCATCCAACATTGCCCCGCGAATCCGAATACCAGCATACGTCTCAAAGCTTGCGCCTTTGGTACCATCATAGTTTTGTTGCGCTTCAATCAAGCCGATCATGCCAGCTTGAATTAAGTCATCAACCAATACATTAGGCGGTAATCGCCCCAACAAGTGATGAGCGATACGTTTAACCAACACAGAGTACTTCTCAAAAAAAGCCTGTTGGCTATTGTGATTAGCGTGTTGGTCGTAAGTAAGCGCTTTATTCACCAAATGGTTCCTCTATAAATTCAGTACGATTCAGCAGCCTTTCAACAAAGAACTCCAAGTGTCCGCTCGGTGTTTTTGGTATTGGCCAGGTCAAGGCTTTGTTAGCCAAAGAGCTGATTGCCAATGCAGCTGGAGAGCGAGGAAACGCATCGACTACGATTTTCTGTCTCTTGACTGATTGACGTACTTTATCATCTAAAGGAATACATGCTACGAGTTCGAGGCTCACATTCAAGAAGCGCTCTGTGACCAAAGTCAACTTTGCAAATAATTCTCGGCCTTCGCGGTAGCTTCTGACCATATTTGCAACAACTTTGAATCGCTGAACTTGGTGTTCTCTGCTTAAAAGCTTAATCAAAGCATATGCATCCGTGATCGAGGTAGGTTCATCACATACCACGACAACCACGTCTTGCGCCGCTCTTGAGAAGCTGATCACCATGTCCGAAATACCGGCTGCGGTATCAACCAACAAGATATCCATCTCGTCTTCAAGCGAACCGAATGCGCGAATCAAACCAGCATGCTGTGCGTGTGAAAGTTCAGTCATGCTTTGAGTGCCCGATGTCGCTGGAATAATTTTAATTCCGTGCGGCCCTTCGACAATCGCATCCTTAAGTTCACATTCGCCAGCCAACACATGCCCAAGGTTTCGTTTAGAACGAATACCTAGCATGATATCGACGTTCGCTAGTCCTAAATCGGCATCTAGCACCATGACTTTTTTGCCTTGGCGCGCCATGCAAATAGCCATACCTAACGTCACATTAGATTTACCAACGCCTCCCTTACCACCGGTTACAGCGATAACTTTTGTGAGTGAAGGCTTGGTTAAGCGACGGAGGCCGCTAGCTTGGTCATGTATCATATTTTCATTCATATTTATCCGCCGCCTAGAGCCCTTCAGAATCGCTATTCCAGTAATGAGGTTCATTCTCTGTAGATTTTTCTAATAGCTCATTAGCCTTAGCAATCATGTACTTTGGCTGAGCTATAACGATATCTTCAGGAACTCGTTGACCATTTGCTATGTAAGCAACTGGTAATGCATTTTGTATTACGACACTGATGAATTCACCTAGACTTAGGGATTCATCCAGCTTAGTCATGATGCATCCCGACAACGGGATTCTTCTAAAGTGTTCAATTGTTTCTTGCAGCACTTTGCGTTGCGCGGTTGCAGGCAACACAAGGTAGCTATTGATAACGGAACCACTCTCTTGCATCAATGTGTCTAACTGCTCAGATAGGCGAACATCTCGTTGTCCCATGCCTGCAGTATCGACCAGAATCAGGCGACGATTACGTAACTGATATATTACATCGGCCAGTTCGCTAGAATCTTTAGCAACTCTTACAGGACAACCCATAATTCGGCCGTAGATCGATAACTGCTCATGTGCACCTATACGATATGTGTCAGTTGTCACTAGTGCGACGTTATCAGCGCCATATTCCATGGCAGCACGTGCAGCTAGCTTTGCAACAGTCGTTGTTTTACCCACGCCGGTTGGGCCAAGTAGAGCCACAATACCGCCGCGTTTTAAAATATCTTTTTGTGTAACGGAGATTTGGTCAGCAACCAGAGCTAACAGAGCCTTCCATGCACGTGCAGGTTTAGTATCTTCAGGAATGTAGCAAGCCATTTGATCAGCAAGCTCTGCAGATACACCCATACGTTCAAGGCGCTTAATAAGCATGGCTCTCAGTGGTTCACGGCGCTCAACTTCTTGCCACATCAACCCAGAAACTTGATGCTCTAACAGACGACGAATTGAGGTCATCTCTTCGCGCATCGTTTCCATTTCAGTATCAGAACCTTTGGACTGAGTGTTCTCTCGACCACGATCATAACGGGTAGGATCCAAGCGAGGTGTCGGGCGCTCTACTCTGCGGTCTTCAGCAATCAACTTAGACAAACCCGTTTCACGAGCAAATGCAGAATCAAGATTTCCGTGAGACTGTTGGTTACCGTGAGATTGCTGATGGCCATGAGACTGCAAATTGCTTTGAGTCTGATGACTATGAGGCTTATGACCCGTGCTTGATTGACGATTGAGCAATGCTGACAATGAATCTTCATTTCCAGCACGATGTTGTGGCTCATCATCGGCGCCATGACTGTATTGCTTTAGCATATTCGCAAAGCGCTTGGTCATTGAGCGTCCACCTTCAGCATTCGACTGCAGGCTAACCTTGTCATCGTCTAGTTGACGTCGCCCTGCAGGAGTTGCGGGCGCGGCCATTTGCGTATATTGGCTTTGGGCAGGCTGCTGAGGTTTATTTAGTCTCTGGCTCGCTGTCGACGGGCTGGATTCGCCATCAATAGCGGCAACAATTTCCACGCCACCTGCGACCTTTTTGTTAGACATGATCACCGCTTCTGAACCAAGTTCTTCTTTAACTTGGAGCAGAGCCGTTCGCATATCTTTTGCAAAAAATCGTTTAATTTTCAATTCGATTGTCCGTTCTAATTAGGCGGCTTAATTACCAACAGCTTGTACGATACGTATCTGCTTTTCGTCCGGTATTTCTTGGTAAGACAAGACTCGTAAGCTTGGGATCGTGTTCTTCACGAACTTAGCCAGAGTCGAACGCAACACGCCAGAGGTCAATAGTACCGCGGGCTCACCTTTCAGCTCTTGCTCTTGTGTAGCGTGGCTGAGGGAGGTCTGTAAACGTTCGGCTAAACCAGGTTCAATACCAGCAGATTCTCCGCCGGATGCCTGCATGGTTTGATGCAAGATTTGTTCCAGCTCAGGAATCAAAGTTATCACTGGCAATTCTGGTTCTATACCATTGATTTCTTGAACAATTAGTCGTTTCAATGAGATACGAACCGCCGCAGTAAGTATGTCAGGTTCTTGACTCTTACCTGAATACTCCGACAAAGTTTGGACTATGGTTCGAATATCACGAATTGGAATCGCTTCATTCAGCAGGTTCTGTAGTACTTTCACAACCACACCCAACTGCAATTGATCCGGTACAAAACCTTCCACCAGCTTAGGTGTTGAGCGGCTGAGCATCTCAAGTAAGTTCTGAACTTCTTCGTGGCCAATGAGCTGCGATGCGTTGTTGGTTAGCAGCTGGCTAAGGTGTGTCGCCAGTACTGTAGAAGAATCTACAACGGTATAACCTAGAGCTTGTGCGTGTTCACGCTGCTCTTCACGAATCCAAACCGCTTCAAGGCCAAAGGCAGGGTCAATCGTCGGCTCGCCATCGATCATGCCATAGACTTGGCCCGGGTTAATCGCGAGCTCCATGTCTGGCTTAATCTCAGCTTCACCCACAGCAACACCCATCAGGGTAATACGGTAGCTGTTTGGTGTCAGTTCTAGGTTATCGCGAATGTGTACCGCTGGGATCAAGAAACCAAAGTCTTGAGACAGCTTTTTACGCACACCTTTAACGCGTTCAAGCAATTCACCACCTTGGTCTCTATCAACCAAAGGAATTAAACGGTAACCCACTTCTAAACCAATAATATCGACAGGTTGAACATCATCCCAAGAGAGCTCCTTCTGAGAGCCTACTTCTCCATTCGCTTCAACTGTCGCCGGAAGGTTAGGCTCTTCCGCCTTCTTCTTCTTGTTCTTTTTATCGATGTAATACGCCCCCGCGCCTGCAACGATGGCAAGGCTCAAGAACGAGAAATGTGGCATACCCGGAACAATACCCATGATGCCAAGGATGGCGGCGGTGATCATCAAGGCTTTTGGATTGTCGAACATCTGGAAGACAAGTTGCTCACCCATATCTTCATCAGTATTTTGGCGCGTTACCATCATCGCAGCTGCAATAGACAGTAATAGAGATGGAATTTGTGCAACCAGACCATCACCGATAGTCAGTAGCGTGTAGATTTCGATTGCTTCACCAAAACCAAGATCAAACTGAGCCATACCAATGCTCAAGCCACCAATGATGTTGATGAATAAGATTAAGATACCAGCGATCGCATCGCCTTTAACAAACTTAGAAGCACCGTCCATCGAACCGTAGAAGTCAGCTTCTTTGGTGACTTCAAAACGTCTCAGACGCGCTTGGTCTTGGTCGATCAAACCTGCGTTCAAGTCGGCATCGATTGCCATCTGTTTACCCGGTAAGGCGTCTAACGTGAAACGCGCGCTTACTTCCGAGATACGACCCGCACCTTTGGTTACAACCATGAAGTTGATGATCATAAGAATCAAGAACACCACTAAACCAACCGCGTAGTTACCACCGATAACCACGTTACCGAAGGCTTCAATCACGTTACCTGCCGCGTCGCCACCTTCGTGACCATGGAGCAATACCACACGTGTCGAAGCAACGTTCAAGGCCAATCGAAGTAGAGTCGCAATCAGCAGGACGGTCGGGAATGCAGCGAAGTCTAAAGGCCTGCGGGTATATACCGAGACCAGTAGCACAACCATAGACAGTGCAATGTTGAAGGTGAAGAACATATCCAACAAGAAAGCTGGAATGGGCAACACCACCATAGCAAGCGTTGCAAGTACCATAATAGGTGCACCAATCGCAGGCATGGCACGGTTAGGGATTTTAGGTAGCTTGTCCACAAAAGGCAGGGAGAATTTCATAAATCTAGACAGTTTCGCTATGTTGTAGCTCTCTGAACAAGTGGATTAGGTCTTAGTCAGGGCTGTTTGCTATGGGCTTATAATGTTCAGGCTACTACAGCAAACACTGTACCAACATCTCACGTCAAATTATCGCCATCACCTCTATAAAAGGAAGATTAGCTAGCTCGCTATTATCAGGGTTCATCACGCAGAGCTCAAGCAATTGATCTAATGACGTAAATCAGGTGGGATCGGCATATTAGAATCTTGCAGCTTTGGTCGCTCACCACCTCGTTTTCGGTACTGTTTAAGCTGGAAAACATATGCAAGCACTTGTGCAACTGCTGTAAACAGACCGTCAGGAATTTGTTGTTCTAGCTCAGTGGTATGATAAAGCGCCCTCGCCAATGGCGGCGCTGGAACGATATAGATGTCATTTTCACGCGCAATCTCTCGGATCTTCATCGCCATGTGGTCGACACCTTTAGCAACCACAATTGGTGCTTTGTCTTGATTCTGCTTGTAGCGCAGCGCCACTGAGAAGTGCTCTGGGTTGGTGACTATCACGTCCGCTTGCGGCACATCGGCCATCATACGACGCTGAGCCGCCTCCCTTTGCAACATGCGAATTCGACCTTTCACCTCAGGCTTACCCTCGGTGTCTTTGAATTCGTCTTTCACCTCTTGCTTAGTCATCTTCAGCTGATCAGCGTGTTGCCAAATCTGGAATGGGATATCAATCGCCACAACAATCAACAAAGAACAACTGATCAACAGAATAAAGTTGAGCAAGATATCCAAGGCATGGAAGATGTTTTGTGGATAGACGTCCATGCTCAGCTGCATTAAATCATGCTGAGAGGCTTGAATCAGATAAATCGCCATCCCCGATACGAGCGCTACTTTAAGAATAGACTTGAGCAGTTCAACCCAACTTTGCAGGCCAAACATACGCTTGATACCACTGAGTGGGTTGAGCTTAGACGCCTTTGGCATCGCCGCTTGCATTGAGAAGTTAATCCCACCGACACCCGCAGCGCCGATGACGGCAGCAACAAACAAAGTTATCAGTATCAAAAACAGCGGGAACAGCAGGTTCACCAGTGCACCACCAGCGATTTCTAGGAGTTTGTTAGTGTCAAAGATCTCGTCGCGACTCAAAGAGAACAGGCGTTGCATCGCCTCGAACAAAGCCTTCGCCATCGATTCGCCAAACCACATTAAAGCAATCGCACCGACAATTAATACCGATGCTGACGCTAGCTCTTTTGACCTTGCAACCTGCCCTTTCTCTTTGGCCTGTTGCAAGCGTTTGGGCGTGGCGTCTTCTGTGCGTTCTTGACCGTCTGACTCTGCCATTTCAGTCTCCTAGCAATCTAACCGGATTAGACGACATATCTGTTGTTCGCCCTGCATCCAGAATAGCTCATAGTGACTATACAAGCCGCCAAGGATGTACCAACAAAGTAACAGACCCACGAGTAGCGCAAATGCAAAACCCAAAGAAAAGATGTTTAATTGAGGTGCCGCACGCGTCATTACACCAAAAGAAAGGTTAATCGTTAGCAGCGCAATAATCCCCGACAATGACATCGCTAATGCCGTTTTGAACATGATGCCGAGCCACAACGCGAGCTCTCGAAAATCCACAGAGGTTAGAGAGCCACTGCCAATCGGCAAGGTCTTAAAACTAAACACCACCAGCTGCAGCATTTTCAAGTGACCATCGGTCGCCAAAAAAAACATGGTCGCTAGCAGCATGAACAGCTGACCAAGTACCGGCGTATTTTGCCCGTTAGCCGGGTCGACCATTGATGCAAAACCCAAGCTCGATTGCATACCGAGGATCTGACCCAGCATAACAAAGGTTTGAATCATGAACTGGGTAACAAAACCCATGGCCACGCCAATCACAATTTGCTCGAAGACAGTCAGGAAGCCTTGAAAGGACAGAAGTTCAATCTCTTTGGGAACGGCCGGAATCGCAGGCATCACCGCAAAAGTGATCGCCAAGCCTAAATACAGACGAATACGCGGCGACACGAAGCGTGCCCCTGTTACCGTCATCACCATCAGCATCGCTGAGATGCGAGTGTATGGCCAAAAATAATTGGCTAACCACTCTAGTACAAGGCTCGTTGGGTATTCCATATCGGTTTAATACAGAACTTGCGGCAAGCGTTCGATGAGCTCAAAAAAGAACTCCATCATCATCTGGGTCATCCAGTGTGCGAATAGCATCAGCGCCAACAAAGTTACGATCAAACGCGGCAGGAAACTCAGGGTTTGTTCGTTGATTGAGGTCGCAGCTTGGAAAACAGCCACAACCAAACCGATCAGCAGGCTAGGAATAATGATGGCGCAAACCATGATTAATACCATCCAAAGGGCATCTCGGAACAACTCTACGAATATTTCAGGATTCATTATTCCCCCAGCTACAAGGCAAAACTGCCGGCGAGTGTGGAGAGTATCAAGTTCCAGCCATCAACAAGAACAAACAGCATCAACTTAAACGGCAGCGATACAATCATCGGTGACAACATCATCATACCCATAGCCATCAATACCGATGCCACCACCAAGTCGATGATTAGGAAAGGCAAGAACAGCATAAATCCGATTTGGAAAGCCGTTTTTAATTCCGATGTGATAAATGCTGGAATCAGAACCGCCATCGAAACATCTTCAGGGTTAGTCACTTCCGCGCCAGAAATCTCAACAAAGGTTTCAAGATCTTTGATTCGAGTCTGTTTGAGCATGAAGGATTTAATCGGTTTTTGGGCAACATCAAATGCCTGTCGTGCCGATATCTGTTCATTAAGATAAGGCTGAACTGCTTGTTCGTTAACTTGATTAATCACTGGCGACATGATGAAGAAGGTCAAGAATATCGCGATACCAATAATGACTTGGTTAGACGGTGTTTGTTGTAGACCCATCGCCTGACGCAAGATAGACATCACAACCACAATACGAGTGAACGATGTCATCAAAATCACCATCGCCGGCAAGAAGCCAAGCATGGTCATTAACGCGAGAATTTGCAGGTTAATCGAGTAGTCTTCACCGCCATTGGCATTGGTTGTCATGGTAAAGGCAGGTATGCCGCCACCATTGCCAGTCAAGCTGCCCGTGGTCATGGTTGTCGATTTGGCTTGGTCTTGTTCCATCGTGCTGATAGTGACCGATTCCGAGCCAGCGGTATTCGCAGGAATGACGGTGCCGTCTTCAGCTTGTGCAAATACCGACACACTGAATACGATTGAGCATAGGAGAATAAGCTGAACCAACCACACTTTCACCGCTCGGAAAGCTCCGGCTTGGTGAAAGTAAGAGGAGTTCAAAAGTCCGTTACTTGTTTGCATCTTTTTTTATTAGCTGGGAAAGCTGACTTGAAAATGTACTTTTTTCCAGCATCTCCTGAGTAAGAGGTTTATCGAGCTTAGAGATCAGCTGAATCGATTGTGTGGTAATCCCTACCAAGAACTGTTCATCACCCGCTTGCACAATAGCGATACGCTCTTTAGTACCAACAGGGATTTGCCTAACAATCGCCAAACCTTGTTGATTCGACATCGCAGGTACTTGCATTCGCTTGAGTAGCCAAGCAATAAATAAAATGAAGGCTATAACGAAAATTAGCGACCCAAAGGTGGTCGCTAAATCGAGAGAAGGCGGTGTTGCTGCAAAGGCAATGGAAGGAGCCGTTAATAGCCCTACTCCCAAGATTCCTCGTAACAAACCTGTCATTCCGAGAAAAGAGCCCGCAAGTCTTTGAGACAAAAAGCTCATTAACGCAGCTTCTTAATTCGTTCTGTTTGGCTAATAACGTCAGTCAAACGAATACCAAACTTGTCGTTCACCACAACCACTTCACCATGAGCAATCAAGGTACCGTTTACCATCACATCCAGTGACTCACCAGCAATTCTATCTAGCTCAACAACCGAACCTTGGTTCAACTGAAGTAAATTACGGATACTGATCTGAGAGCGACCAACTTCCATCGAAATAGTCACTGGAATATCCATAATGGTATCCAGCTTACGACGCTCATCTTCAGAAATCGGAGATGATGAATCGGTTAGCTCATCAAGTGGTGCCGCAAGCACATCATCAACATCAATTGACGGCGCTGAAGGATCTTCACCAAGTGCTGCAGCCCATTCGTCTGCTAGCTTTTGATCTTCACTAGGTTCCATTACCAATTCCTATACTTTTATCTATTTTACTATTCGTCGTCATCATCACTGTTTTCGAGCTCAGACAATAAGTCTTTACCTAGAAAAGCGAGATCAGTTTTAACCACATGTGGTCTTTGAATTTTTTCCGAAATCTGTACTGCAAGCTTCTCACCAGAACGGCCCATTTTCACACGATAAGTCGGCAGTTCTTCGACAAACATGGTTGCGTGCTCAGGCATGTTCATTGGGATAACATCACCAGGGCGCAGCTCCATCAGATCACGAAGGGAAATATCTTGCTCTAGCAAATTCACGCGGAAATTGACGGGCACATCCATAATCTCATCACGCAGTGCGGTACTCCAACGAACATCGGTTTCCATCTTGTCTGATTGAACACCCGCATCAAGCAGTTCACGGATCGGCTCAACCATGGAGTAAGGCATGACAACGTGGAAGTCACCACCACCGCCATCCACTTCAATGTGGAACGAACTCACAACAATCACTTCGGTTGGGCTCACAATGTTCGCCATACTTGGGTTCACTTCGGAATCCAAGTATTCAAACTCAACCCCCATCACTGGCGACCAAGCTTCTTTGTAATCTTCAAAAACAATTTTCAGCAGTAACTGAATGATTCGTCTTTCAGTAGGCGTGAATTCACGACCTTCAATCTTGGCGTGGAAACGACCATCACCGCCAAAAAAGTTCTCTACGAGAATGAAAACCAGACGAGCTTCCATGGTGATGAGTGCCGTACCTTTCAATGGACGGAAACGAACCATGTTTAAACTGGTGGGTACATACAATGTGTTTTGGTACTCACCAAACTTCATCATCTGTACGCCGTTGATCGACACTTCAGCCGTTTTACGTAACATATTAAACAAGCTGATACGCATATGACGTGCGAAGCGCTCGTTAATAAGTTCAAGGGTCGGCATTCGACCACGGACGATTCGATCTTGAGATGAGAAGTCGAAATTGACCGCATTGTCATTTTCGGTTTCTAAGACATCTTCAACTTCTTCAACATCATCAACACCATGTAACAGCGCATCAATTTCGTCTTGGCTTAATAAATCGGTCACAAATTACCTATTGAATTACGAAGTCAGTGAATAACACTTTTTCAATCACAGGCTGGCCAACAGCTTGAGCCAGGCTTGCTTTAATATCTTCTGTTGCCTTATTACGCAGTTCCACGCGGCCTGTTGGTGAGCGCAATTGATCAACCGTTGCCGAAGCGAACGTGGCCAGTAGCGTACTTTCTACAAGTGGAGAGTGGTAACGAGCCAGGTCTTCATTCTTACTGCCACGTACCATGAGCTGTGCTTTTATCTGAACTAGGCGATCTTTTTTGTCACCTGTAACATTAAACAAGAAGGGCTGAGGAATATTAACATACATAACCGGCTCTGCAGCGACCACAGCCGTTGCTGGCTGAGACTGAGATTCAGAGGCGCTATCGTCAGAACCTAAGAAAAAGTACAGCGCACCACCTATACCAAGCAGTAACACAACTACGGCAATAATAATTATAAGGAGCTTGCTCTTCCCTTTAGGTGCATCTTGTTCTTCGGCCATATCTTACTCTAACTTCCTGTTCTTGCGATTAACTGATGGTTCTTTTTATTAACTGGTTTTTTCTATTAACCAAGCGTTCTTAGCCTGATATTAGGCATAATAACTAATTCCATCACGCTTTGATGCGACATTCAATTCAAGATTGCTGTCACTATCAAGGTTTTCATCACCTTGCGTATCATTTGTGCGGTTAGCGCCGGATTGTTGCTCACCATTGTTGTATCTATCTTGTCCCTGACCGGAGTTCTGTTGTTGAACAGACGAATCGGCAAGCTGCAGACCTTGCTGAGCAAGCATCTCTCTCAAGCGAGGTAAGGTTTGTTCAATCACATCTCTCGCTTGCTGATTACTCACCGTAAAGTGCACGTTTGCCACGTCATTATTCATGGTCATGCGGATTTTCATTTGGCCCAATTCTGGTGGGTCGAGACGAATGTCCAAGTTCTTAAGGTTCTTAGACATCATCATTTGTACTTTTTCAGCCACTTGCTCATTGGCTAGCTCTTTGGTGAGCTGTAAGGGCGCTTGTTGAGCAGCTTGAATTTCAGCTCGCGTAGGTGCTGAACCCACCGTTGCCGTACCTTGTGCACCAGCCGCAGAAGCGATCTGCTGAGCAAAGGTCGAATCTTTAGAATCTTCTTTAGCACCCGCTTTACCCAAACCAGACAGTGCTGCTGCACCTGCGCCCGCTTTAAGAAGCGTATCAGTCGAGCCTGCTTTTGTGGCAGCTGGCGTTGCATTCATCGCCATTCCTTGCGCGGTTAAAGCTGGATCCAACGTTGCTTGCTGCTGAGGTGAAGCCACATTAGCTTGTTGAGCTGCGGCCTGTTGGGCTGCATGTGCATTATTGGCGTGCAGCATTGCCGCCTTGTCCGTAAGAGCATTGTTTGCTGATTGAGAAGCGGCCTGCGCTGACACTTGTTGTGTAGCCGTCGCTACAGCTGCTGTTGATGCTGCCGCAGCTAAGGCTTTAGTTTCACTTGAATCCGTATTATCCCAATCGATAGCAGTGGGTTCACCAGACGCACTGTTCGCAGCCGGAGCTTGACTTAGCAAAGCTGTTACTTGTTGTTGAACGTTAGCGAGCTGTTGATTCAACAGGTCTAGGTTAGAGGTCGCTTTAGCCAAAGCGGCTTGCTCATCAACCGTCAACTTAGCGCCACTTTGTTGCTTATCAAGCAAGCTATCGACAACAGACTGCTCTGATTCGATTTGTCCATTCAATTGGTTTAGCGCTTTGGTATGGGCATCTACTTGCTTTGCCAGTTCAATATCCACGGCTGACAATGCTTGGCTCTGCTCGGCAGCAACCGCACTAGCTGCATTCTTTTGGCTCAGCTCTCGGCTCATACTGGCTTCAATTTGTTCTGGAGTGACGCCTTTATCCATCAACTGTCGAATTTCAGTATCAGTTAGCTGAGAAACACCCTTACCTCCGGTAAGTACAGCGATTTCAGAATCGACTTCAAGGCTCTTCTCCTGATTTGCAGCCTTAGCTTGTTGTATCGCCTTATCCGTAACGGAAACTCCTGCAACAGAAGCACCGGTGATATTACCTTGGGCTTGTTCTACCTGACCTTGCTGAGGCAAGCCTTTGCCGTTTGGCGCTTGATTTAGGGTTTTGTTTGCCTCATCCAATTGACCAAGCAATTTATTGCCTTCGCTCATCGCTGCATTGGCTTGCGATGCCTGCGTAGCACCATCTACCGCTGATGGACCCTGAGTTTGGGATTGAGCAATATGTTCTTTAGACTCGTTAGTCGTATCCTGCGCATCTTTACCATCTGCCTTATCTGCAACAGTCTTATCAGCGACAGTGCTATCAGTGCCCGAATTGGCTTTGAGCTGAGCCTCAGATCCAGACGCAGCCTCTGCTGATGTTTTATCAGCAGCTTTCTCGCCTTCTACTTCTGAAGCTGCTTGCTTGCTTTGCGCTTCGCTCGCTTCGGCTGACGCTTCACCTTCGGTAGATGTCTGTTTAGTATCAGGTTTCGCAGTGCTTTCTGTGTCTTTTGCTGCGACTTTACTGTCACTTTCTTCAAAGCCGAGCGCTTCTTTAAAGGACTCAAAGAAACCTTTAGAGTCGTCGGTTTCTTCTACCTTGGAAGAGGCAGAACCGGTGTCCAACAACGATGACATTTTGTTGGTCGCTGAATTTGAGGAAAGACTAACATTCATATATACAAGCTCTATCTACTAGCTTTGCTGCCATGAATCAGGCAACAAAAAGAAAGTCGGATGCTTTTCATGCCTTTGGTGGGCATAACGCGCAATTTTATATAAAACGGAGCAAGAAACATGCCTATAAGTTCGGTTTTCACAATATAGAGAACAGCACTGACGTCATTCGTGGCTTAGGATCACATCTTCTTTCGGCTGTATAACAGAGTCGAAAACTCATCCATTTGCTTTTGTTCTCTTCGATCTTGCAGCTTTGCTTTCTCTTTCTGCTTTTTCTCCATCAACCACTCGTAGGATTTACGTTTTTTGCGTAACTCCATCCAGTAGCTTTGGCAGTTGTCGACTTGATTTTTAAAGTGGTGCTCGGCTTCTCTCTGTTTGGATAATGTTTCATCCAACTGAGTTAAGAAGCGGTTCAAGTGACCATATTGGCTCGCCGTTAAGCCTGCCTTGCCGCGGTCAACGAGCTGCTGACAGTAATCCAGTCGATACTTTTCAATCTGCGCAACCTGCTCATAGTAGCCTTGCAGCTCAGAGTTCGCTTTGTTGAGCGCAAGTACCGCTTGGTTCTCTTGATCTTTGGCTTGATCGAGCAAAAATTCTAATGCGTTATCCATGGCTAACCTTATTCACCCGTTAGCCACCCAATACATGTTTCAACATGTTGACGCACATGTCGTATGGGACGGTCTCTTTCATCTTCTGCTGCAAGTACTCATCCAGTTTTGGTTTCAACGTGAAGGCACTATCGATTGCTGGATCCGTTCCTGGCTTGTAAGCACCAATCGACACCAAATCTTGGTTTTTACGGCAGATAGACAGCACTTGCCTTACCGCTTTCGACATCAAGACATGTTCTTCAGTGGTGATTTGCGGCATAACACGACTGACGGATTTCTCAACGTCAATCGCTGGGTAGTGACCGGCATCGGCCATCTCACGAGATAACACAACGTGACCATCGAGAATTGCTCGCGACGCATCCGCAATCGGATCTTGTAAGTCATCGCCTTCGGTTAACACGGTAAAGAAAGCCGTGATAGAACCTTGTTCATCATTGCCGTTACCTGCTCGTTCCACCAGCGCAGGAAGCTTAGCGAAGACTGATGGCGGATAGCCCTTGGTTGCTGGCGGCTCACCCACAGACAGAGCAATTTCACGCTGAGCTTGAGCAAAACGGGTCAATGAATCCATGAGTAGCAGAACATCTAAGCCTTGGTCGCGGAAGTACTCGGCGACAGCCAACGCGGTTTGACAGCCTTTTAAGCGCATCAATGGTGATGAGTCGGCAGGAGCGGCAACAACAACCGAACGCTTACGGCCATCTTCACCAAGAATCTCTTCAATAAATTCTTTAACTTCTCGTCCACGCTCACCGATTAGGCCTACGACCACTACTTGCGCAGTTGTGCCTCGAGTCATCATGCCCAGAGTTACGGATTTACCGACACCAGAGCCAGCAAACAGACCGATACGTTGCCCTTTACCCACGGTTAGCAAACCATTAATGGCTTTCAAGCCGACATCGAGTGGTTCAGAAATCGGTTTACGAGCTAACGGGTTGATTGGCTCCGCATTAAATGAAGCGCGTTGCTCTGTATAGATTGGACCTAAACCGTCGAGTGGATTACCTACGCCGTCGATCACTCGACCGAGCAGTTCCATTCCAACAGGGATACCACTTTCGGTAGTCATTGGCGTGACGCGAGCGCCAGGTAAGATCCCGGTGATTTGCTCACTCGGCATCAAAAATAGGTTATCGCCAGAGAAACCGACGACTTCGGCTTCCATCTGACCAGACATGGTTTCGACTAAACACAAACTGCCGATTGGCGCTTTACAGCCGGTCGCTTCAAGCGTTAAGCCAACAACGCGTACTAATTTACCAGAGGCAATTGGTCGCGATTTTAGCCCCTCGACTTTGTACTGACTGAGACGATTCGCTAACTCAAGCATTACTCATGACCTTGGTGACGATTTGCGCCGCAGAAATTTTGAATAACGTTCTTTACACGATCTTCCATGCGGTAGTTAACGCTCGACTCACCCGCTTCAATTTGTACATCACCACGGTTGAGTGCTGGCTCTGCGACCAGCGTCCAATTACGGCAGTCCAATTCAGTCTCGCCATACGCAGAGCGAATGATCGCCACATCTTCCGGATTGAGTTTCAATGTGATTGCGTGACCAGAAATCGGCAACGACTCTACCGATTCTTTAACGGTATCTAATATGATTTGTGGGTTGGTTTGCACTTCAACATGAACCACTTCTTTGACCATGGTAAGCACCATGTCGACCAATTGTTTCTCCACCTGAGCGTTCATAAGCTCTAATGGTTGAGCGAACTGGTTTGCCAACCCCATGAAGACGGCCACTTGCTGTTGAATGTATTCTTGACCCGCGGTTACGCCTTCAAGCTTGCCGGCTTCGTTGCCTTCTTCGTGACCGGCAGCAAAACCTTCTTCTTTGCCTTTTTCATAGCCTTGCTTAAAGCCCGCCTCTTGGCCTTGATGCAGCCCTTCCTGATAAGCGCCTTGTTTAATCAGCTCGATTTGCTCTTCAGTCAGAACCAGCTCTTCATCTTCAATGGCTTCTTCAACCGTTGGCATCCAACTAGGGTCGTAGTTAAAAGCGGTTTCTTTGGCTTGTTTGCTCACGTCAGAGGTGTAGTCAGGCAGCCCCCATTTCTGAGGTTGGGCAACCGTATTATCTTCTTCAGGGCGAAGGAAGCCGCGTTTTCTATCACCTGACATATCAGTACCTATCTATGAGTGGCTTAACTGTATTGTGAATTCAAGCAGTTAAACTGAGTTAATCTGTGGTTCGAGATTGGATAAAGAAAAGCCCCAACAGTGTGGGGCTTTTGAGATTTCTGTATTAAAGGAACTCGTCGGCGCCACCAGACAGCATAATTTCGCCACTGTCTGCCATCTTCCTCGCGATACCCAAAATCTCTTTCTGAGCCGCTTCAACATCAGAGACTTTGACTGGCGGCATCGCCTCAATATCGTCTCTCATCATATCGGCAGCACGTTTAGACATGTTCTTGAAGATCTTCTCACGTAGACCTTCATCTGCACCTTTAAGTGCTTTCTGTAGAATATCTTGTGGAACATCACGTAGTAGTCGTTGAACACCTTGGTCATCAACTTCAATAAGGTTTTCAAAGACAAACATCAGATCTTGAATCTGTGTTGCCATGTCTTCGTCTTGGTCACGGATTTGATCCATCAAGACGCCTTCCACGTTGTTATCCATGTAGTTCATGATCTCAGCCGCGGCTTTCAGGCCACCAATTTTGGCAGCTTGAGCACCCGCTTGACCCGCGAACTGTTTCTCCATGATTTCATTCAGTTCAGCAAGCGCCGAAGGTTGAACTTCTTCAAGGTTGGCAATACGCATCATCAGATCCAGACGAACTCGCTCTGGGAACTGAGACAGGATCTCAGCCGATTGATCGGCATCGAGGTACGACAACACAATAGTTTGAATTTGAGGGTGCTCGTTGATGATAATGCTCGCCACCTGACGAGGATCCATCCACTTAAGCGAATCCAAACCTTTCGAACCTGTGCCGAGAAGGATTTGGTCAACAAGGTTATTCGCCTTGTCTTCACCCAGAGCAGCAACTAACGCATTACGCATGAAGTCTTCGCTGCCCATACCAATGTTGGTGTACTTCTGAATATCATCTAAGAAAGCACGGTGCACAGCGCCTACTTTCTCTTGGGATAGGTCTGTAGCTCGCGCCATCGCACTACCCACACGCTGAACCTGCTTTGGCTCTAGGTGACGAATAATACCAGCAGCATCTTCTTCATTTAAACTGAGCAACAAGATCGCAGCGCGCTCATCGCCTGAGATAGAGCCGATATCCACGCTAGAGACATCAAGCACTTCACCGCCTTCAGTTTGTTGTGGAACTATTTCGTTAGCCATCTACCATCCAATTCTTAACTACTTGAGCTGCTAGCTCTGGTTCATTCGCTACAAGTGCACGTACTGCTTTCAGCACGTCCTCGTCTTTATGAAGGTTTGGTAAGTCGATACTTGAACCAAATTCAAACAGCTCACCACCTTCAATATCACCACCAATTAAGCTGGTTTCGCCGTCGGCACCAATTGGCATGCCATCAGGTCCGTACATCTGTTCATCGTTGTCTGCTGCTGGGTTAAGCAGTTTCTTCATTGCAGGGCGAACAAGTACCAACACCACCACAATGATAACCAAGGCACTTGCAAACCAACGAACCCAATCATTGAAGTTTGGATGCTCCCAGATTGGCACATCAGCAACAACATCTGTTACTTGAGGTGCAAACTGCATGCTTAATACGTTGAGCAAATCACCACGAGTTTCATCAAAGCCCACCGTACCAATCAGTACTTGGCGAATCGCATTGATTTCGCTCGCTGGGATTGGCGTATGAACCACTTCACCCGTATCTGGGTTCAAGGATTGGCGGTCTTTGATCGCAACAGAAACCGTCTGACGATTAACCGTGCCGCTCTGTTTACGTTCATGACTGATGGTGGTGTCTAGCTCAAAGTTTCGAGTCGCTTCTTTGTGAACAGAGCCTTGACCTGTCATCGCGCCGTCTTTCATCTGAGCCACATCTTGTGGAATTGAGGCATCCGCTGGAGGCTGGTTACTCAACGCACCCGGAATACCCGCCACCGTATTTCCATTGTTGTAATCTTCTAAGGTGTATTCACTTCGAGTCGCCGGTGTATTCGGATCAAAACGTTTTCTGGTTTGCTCCACAGCACTGAAATCGAGCTGGATATCAACCTGAGCGGTGTAGTTACCAAACCCAAGAATAGGAATCAGGATGGAGTCAATTTTTTCACGCAGCGCTTGTTCTTGATTGCGCTCTAACTCGTGTTCTTTACGACGCGCCGCTGACATAGGGTCTTGAGAGCCTGAGCTCAACAATCGGCCATGCTGATCGGTCACCGTAATACGTGAGGTTTTCATTCCCGGAACGGCACTTGCCACCATATCCACAACAGAATCAACTTCTTGCTGCTTGAGGTTAGTACCTGTTTTTAGAGTTAGGAATACAGAAGCAGAGGCTTCTTGATTATGACGTACAAAAACACTCTGCTTCGGCAGGGCCAATAAAACCTGAGCTTTACGCACCTGTTTCATCTGCTCAATGGCTTTGGCAAGTTGTCTTTCGCGGCTTAATTTAAGGCGTTCTTGTTCTAAACGTTGTGATACACCAAAACCCATGTCTTGCATGAGGATGTCATCACCCGCGTTTCGCTCTTGATTCAAACCCGCTCGTACCATATTAAGCTTTAATGAGTTGTACTCACTCGCCGGTACTGAGATGGTATTGCCTTCAAGCGTGTAATCGATCTTTTGCAGATCTAAGTAATCAAGAACGGGGATCAATTCTTCTGTTTCGTAAGCCCCTAATGGACGCATTTCTGGCTCTTTTACCCAGAAAAACAGCATCACAATCAGCGCTACACAAATAGAGATAGAAAGGACTAAGACGACCTGACGAAGTAAATCAAGATCACCGACAGCCATATCGAACTTCGATGAACTGCGTTCACCTAGATCGGGATTTTGCCCTTCTCCGTCTAGCTCAGAGCCTGCAATAAGTGCATGGTCGTTGCTATCGCTTACGGTTAAATCTGTTGTTTGACTATTATCTGCCACTATTTAACTACCTAACTTATACCGGCATATTCATCAGCTCTTTGTACGATTCGACCAATTTATTTCTAATTTGGATCGTCGCCTCAAAAGCCACACTAGATTTATTACGAGCAATCATCACGTCCGATAGGGATACGCTTTGGTCGCCACTATCAAAACGAGCTTGAAGATCACCTGAGGTCTTTTGTAATGAGTTCACATTATTGATGGCATTAGTCAGCATGTTGCCAAAATCTGCACCGACCGCTTGCCCCGTTGCTGCGGGACGCGCGCTGGCAGCTTCGACCATCATCGCCTGCATTTCGCCTTGTAAACCATCTATTCTCATCTACTACCTCAGGAGTCAAAATTATGACCATCTATTTAGCTATATTATTGACAGAGCAATTAGCGTGCCACACATTAAATTGACTAGATATCGTATTACACTAGTCAGAAAGCTGACACTACTAATCTATCCTCAGTTTGGGATATCTATTCCAGCATCGCGCATTTTAGCCAACTTGTAACGCAGTGTACGAGGGCTAATACCCAGTTTTTCAGCCATATCTTTGCGTCGACCATTACATGCAATCAGGGTTTCAAGAATGATCGCATACTCTTGATCTCTAAGCTCATTACCTAACCCTTCGCTGCTAGCCGCGATTTTATTGATTGGGTTTGCTTCGGCAATCGGCTTGATTTCTGGCGCAGCTACGTCAGTGCCTTCAACGATTTGTTGTAGGCTGCTTGCGTCTTGCCAATCGACACCTTCAAGAAGAATGTGCTCACCAGAGATGTTCTCTTGTTCGCTCAATATTAACGCACGCTGTACCACATTGTCTAATTCGCGAACATTGCCCGGCCACGGATAATTGACGAGTTTACTGATCGCTTGCGCTGACATAACCGGTACAGGCATACCAAGTTTGGTGCAATGACGCTCAACTAAGTGCTTAGCTAAAGGCTCAATATCACCTTTTCGCTCACACAGTGGTGGCCAAGAAATTGGGAATACATTCAGGCGGTAGTATAAATCCTCACGGAAATTCCCTTCAGAAACATACTGTTTAAGGTCTCGGTTACTGGTCGCTAATACACGAACATCCAATTTGATGCTCTTACGACTACCTAATCGCTCAACTTCGCGCTCTTGCAAAACACGCAGTAGTTTGGCTTGTAGGCTAAGATCCATTTCACTGATCTCATCCAACAGAATTGTACCGCCCTGCGCTTGCTCGAATTTCCCCGGGCAAGCTTGAATAGCGCCAGTAAATGCGCCTTTTTCATAACCAAACAGGGTCGCTTCCAACATGTTATCTGGAATAGCGGCACAGTTAATCGCAACAAATGGACCGTCTTTACGGCTAGAAGCATTGTGAATGTAGCGAGACATCACCTCTTTACCAGAACCACTCGGGCCCAACACCATGACGTTGGCATCGGTTTTCGCAACTTTATCAGCCAGCATCATTAGCTTGATACTTTTTTCATCAGCAACGATAGCGTCGCCGTTGTCATCCGACTTTACAGGCGCATAACGGCTGACCATGTTGAGCAGCACTTCTGGCGCAAATGGCTTTGCCATATAGTCGATAGCGCCCTCTTTCATTGCAGCAACGGCATCTTCGATGTTGGCGTACGCTGTCATTAGCAATACCGGCAAATTTGGCCAATGCTGCTTAATGTTTCTCAATAGTGCCAAGCCACCCATGCCCGCCATCTGCACGTCAGATACGACAATATCAACGGAGTTCGATTTTAATTTGACCAGAGCATCTTCCGCACAATCCGCTTCCAGCCATTCATAGCCAGCAAGCGCGAGTGTGTCGACAAGGGCTTCGCGTAGACCTTCATCATCTTCGACGATTAACACTTTGCTTTGAGCCATAGGATTCTCCAGTGTAAATTCAGTTAAAACTTATTAGTCTTCAGAAGAAGCACTTCTTTCAAGCGGTAGATACATGGTAAAGCATGCGCCGTCGCCTTCTTCTGATATCAATTCCAGTCGGCCTTCATGTGCTCGACATACCATTTGTACAACCGCTAAGCCTAGACCTGTACCTTGTGAACGAGTGGTAAAGAAGGGTTCCATTATTTTACCTTGAAGCTCTTTCGGTACGCCGGGGCCACTGTCTTGCACTGATATCTTAAGCTCGCCATTTACGGGCCTAAAAAACACATCGATCTGCGATTCCTTACCCGCAATTTGAACCGCGTTCAACACTAGGTTGCTTAACGCTGAGGCGATAGCATTGGCGTTGCCGAACATTTGAGTCTGTTCGCCCTCAACTTCTTGGCAATAATCAATCTGGTTAGTTTTCAATGCCGCTTCCACCATAGGGTGAAATTCAGTGATCAATTCAGCCACAGTAAATGGCTTAACGACTTTGTTGTCACCACCTTTGGCAAACAACAGCATGTCGTTCACTTGCTTCTCTAAGTCATGCAATCTATCCATAAGCTTAGATTGAAAACGCGTTTTTGTTGCCGGCGGCAGATTTGGCGCGGCAAGGTTTGATGCATACAGCATCGCACTTGAAAGCGGCGTTCGCACTTGATGGGCAAGCGAGGCCACCATTCTACCTAATGAAGACAAACGCTGAAGATCACTCACGCGAGACTGCAATAGTCGGGTCTCGGTCAGATCGGTAATCAAAATCAGCTGACCCGTGGTAGAGGCTGAAATCGCCAAACGCACTTTTCGCCCGTTCTTCAATGAGATCTCATGACCGTCATCGTCTTTTGGGTCAAAGGCACTTTGAATCACTGAAAACCACTTCTCGCCAACCAACTCAACACCAAGAATACGATGCGCTTCAGGGTTCGCTTCTCTCACTTCGCCGTGTGTATCTAACAAGATAACCCCTGCTGGCATCACGTCGAGTACTTGCTTATAGCGCTCAACCTGCTGTTCAACAGAATCTAGGTGTGATTGATTTTCTGGTTCGTTAGATACGCGCATGTCAAAAATTTGCCTCAAATACTAAAACAGCCTGAGACGTACAACACGAGTCAGGCTATTTGCTATATTTATCACATAGTTAAGCAAGCAACAACTCGACTATGGTTTATCTGTTCACTTAGCTAGAGTTACCAAATAGCTAAAAAGTGTGTGCTAGTTTTTCGTTTTCATCGAAAACTGGACACTATCGCTGCAAGTTATATTTACGCATTTTTTCAACCAGAGTGGTTCTACGCATTCCAAGCATGTCAGCAGCACGAGCAACAATGCCGCCCTGCGCTTCCAACGCTTGATTGATCATATTCACTTCCATATCCGCGAGTAGCTCTTTCAAGTTAACCCCTTCTGGCGGTAACTCTTGAGGCGCATTAGCATTGTCGGCAATATCATCTTGCTGATCAAAACTGAAATCTTCTGAGAATAAGTCAGCAAGTGCATCACGCTCTTGCTCCTCTTCAGATCCAAAGCTATTAAACTCTGGCTGGAACTCAGGGATATCGCTGTATCGATATTTAGTTGGCAGGTGATTCACATCAACCAAGCTGTTTGGATACAAGATAACCATTCGTTCAACCAGGTTCGCTAGTTCACGAACGTTACCTGGCCAGTAATGCTCCATCAAAGAGTTGATAGCACGAGCCGTGAAACAGATAGGCATGCTGCCTTCCGCTTCCATTCGAGTCATCAGCTCTTGAAGCAACAGTGGAATATCTTCTTTACGATCTTGAAGCGCCGGCATTTCAATCGGGAATACATTTAAGCGGTAGTAAAGATCTTCACGGAACGAATCATCGTCGATCATATCTTCAAGGTTGCGGTGGGTTGCCGCAATCACTCTAACATCAGCTTGTATGGTGCTATTGCCACCTACACGCTCAAAGCATCGCTCTTGCAGTACTCGTAGCAGCTTAACTTGCATCGCCATCGGCATATCGCCAATTTCATCAAGAAACAGTGTGCCACCTTCAGCCAATTCAAAACGGCCTTTACGTGCGGTAATCGCCCCAGTAAATGCGCCCTTCTCATGACCAAACAGTTCACTTTCAAGCAAATCAGGTGGAATCGCGCCACAGTTTACAGGAACAAAAGGCCCTGAACGACGTTTAGAGTGATAGTGAATGTTACGCGCTACGACTTCTTTGCCTGTACCAGATTCACCAAGAATCAGCACGTTCGCTTCCGTAGAAGAGACTTGTTCAATTAAGTGACGTACTTCTTGAATGCCAGCACTTTGTCCTACTAGGCTGCGAAACAGGGTGTTCTTGCGTGCCGAAGACACAACTTGAACACCTTTGCGGCCTAAGAAGTCTTTACAGTGTCTTAATGCATCACTTAATTGCGGGTAGTTAAGAGGAAGTTCAAGCTCACCAACATAGTTAGTCAACTCGTCAACCGGGTGATTGTTTTTGCCAATCACCAGTAAAGGGATGTGATTGGCGTGAACAAGCTTCTCATTCAGTAATGCGTTGAAGCCTTTACCTTTAATGGTACCAATAATGCAGCCGGCCCACTGTAGTGACCAGTCAACTTTACGTGCTTGTTCAGAGCTGATTACTTCGCAGCTCTCTCCTACAAACTCTAATATTGTGCTTAAATTGTGACGATCTTGAGCGTTATCGTCGACGACAAGCAGTTTTGCCAAACCTTGCATAAGTAGGAATTATTGCCTTTATTTTGGTGCGATGCGGAAAAACGGTGAGCAACGTAGTCTATAAAACAGTGAGATGTATCAATGATTATGGTCTACGTGGACAAATTTAGGAAATCAGCAACGAAAAAAGCCATTAGGCTATCTAATGGCTTCTATTTTATTTGATTAAAAAAATAAGGCAACCAACCAATCAAGGGATATGAGATTGGTTAAAACTGCAATTTTTCTTTAAATACCTACGTCAGCGGACGTCAAGTTGTGATATTCGTTCGGAATTTGGTCCCAAGCGCTCTTAATTTCGCGAATAATATCGATAACATCATCAATAGGCTGTGGGTCATTTTTGTGATTTGCCGCAGAAATTTGCGTGATCATGAACTCATAAAGTTGATCTAGGTTTTTCGCAATATCGCCACCATCGTCCATAGATAGGCAACTACGTAGGCTAATAATGATATCTAGAGCCTTACCAAGTCGCTCACCTTTCACTGGGATGTTGCCTGCTTGCATTGCCGCTTTGCCTTGAATCAAACGCTCGATAGCACCGGCCATTAGCATTTGTACAATCTTATGCGGTGAGGCAGCCGTTAGCTGACTATCCACTGATACCTTTTTATATGCCTGTAAAGAACCGCGCATAGTAAACCTCTTCTATAAAAACTTTTTGTATTGTTGAACTGATTTAGCGCCGTGACGGTATTTATGTAGGGTCTTACCTACTCGACTCGTCTCAGACTGCATCAATTCGACTAACTTTCTGGTTCTGGTAATGGCTTCAAACCATTCAGAACTTTGCTTAACGTCGGGATGTGAGTCGATTATTTGAAGCACGTTTTGCAATAACTGTTCTCTGTTATCGACAAGCTGCGTTATTTCTTCAGCATTAATTTCACTAAATTCCAGTTTAGAGATAATTAGTTGATCGAGTTCACAAAGCTCTTGTAGCTGGCTATTCATCTATTAGCCCAACGCATTCATCATACTGCCCAGCTGAGATTGCATCTTACTGGTCGCATCTTGCATGGCTGTGAACTTAGAGTGGGTACGGCTCTCTAGGCTGTCCATGCGGCGGTCGAGCGCGCTTTGGTCATCAACCAAACGGTAGTTTTGCTCGACCAAGCTCTTTTCTCTAGTACGGATTGAACCCGTGATACCTGTGATACCTTGAATCGCATCTTCCACTTTTTTGGCGAAACCGTTGTTGCCACCAAAGAACTCACCCAACTTATCAAAGTTATTGTTGAGTTGACGGTCAAGCATATCGTAGTTGATTTCTAGCGAGCCTTGTCTTGTGGTGGTGATACCGAATTCAGTCAAAGACTTTAGATTGTCTGGCGCACCTTCGATACTTGATGAGAACACCCCTTTCAATCGGGAGTCGGCGTTACGCACTGTACTGTCACCAGAGAGCGGGCCTTTTTGACCAGTCGTTGGATCAACACCCGCGAGGTCTTTCGACACTTGATAGAACTGGTTATAAGAGCTCACAAAGGATTCGATATCTTGGCGAACACTGTTACGGTCGTACTCCACACCAATTTCTGCCGGCGGCTTATCTTTTGGCGTTTTTCCTTTCACCGTAATATCAATACCTTCAATGGCATCTTCAATCACATTGTTATTACTAGAGAGTTGAGCAACACCATCTAGGACAACCATAGAATCTTGGCCAGCCTGAACTTCAGTCATTCCACTATAGGTATCAAAAGATTGCTGTGCTTGTTCAAGATCTGCTTGCGCTTTATCGACCTTCTCTAAGAGCTCGCGCTCTTCGGGTTCTAATTTGGCACGCTCAATTTTCTTGGCTTGCTCTGCGGTGAGTTCGCCTTTTTGAACTTTCTCAGCCAACTCCGCTTTTTCTTGTGAAATCTTCTCTTCGATACGCGCTTGCTCAGCCTCAAGCTTTTGTTGGGCTTCTTTCGGTGTCACGTATGAATCGGTCAGAGTACCTGAGGCAGCATTTGACCACCCCGGCACATCGGGTGCCTTCTCTATCGCTTTTTCATCAAGCTCAAGTTCTGGTGTGTAGTAAGAATCTAAAAGCGTACCTGACGCGGTTTCAGTCCAGCCAGGGATATTATCTTCAGGCATCACAGACTTTGCCGCTTGAGCTGCGTCTAGGGCGGCTTGGCCGTCGGCGGCTGCTTGCTCACCGTAGCTGAGACTTTTAGAGTCTCCGTCAACATCTGAAGTAGAATCGGTTTGGGCTGCTGGGATGATATTGCCATCTTTATCGAGTGTTTCATTCGCATTTGGGTCATCGCTAGCGATCACTTCATCGATGAGTTCAACGGCTTTTCCTGCAGGGGTTAGAGCTAGAATATCTTGAGCAGCAACGCGCGCTTTCTCTAGCGCTTTAACACGTTCTTCAAGCGTTTTGTATTCGAGTTTTTTTAAGGGATTGGCAGCATCTGACTCAACATTAATGCTGATCTGCTGATCTGAACCAGACTGGTTCGAGGCAATAATAAGTCTTGGACCTTCGACATCGTTGATAATAGATGCACGAACGCCTGGGTTGCTATCTGCACCGTTGATACCACGAACAACTTCGATAAGTCTCGATCTGTCGCCAACTTGCACGTCAAAGCTGTCATCACCAAGCGAAACCTGCAGCTTACCTGGGCCAAATTTCATGTCCTCTGACAGTACATCAGAAGCCACTTTATGGCTTTGGGCAAGCTGCAACACATCGATGGCATATTTGCCAGCGATCGCTTCGGTAGTCGCGGTTGCAGAGACAAGCGCTTCATCGGTACTTTCCACTGTTCGCACAGCAAAAGCTTTTTCCTGACGAAAGTTTGTCATCAGGTTTTTCATCGAATCAAGGGATTCTCTGAGTCTTCCATAGGCACTAATGCTGGTATCGATTCGCGTTCGTTCATTGTCGATTCGTTGCTGTTTAGGTACACGCTCCGAATCAACAATTTTGCTGACCATGGAATTGATATCCATGCCAGACGAAATCCCCATTGGGCCAAAACTCATTAAATCACCTCAATAATACGACTTAAACCTTCACCTCAAATATTCGACTATTCGAGTTTTGGGCTGCTAGGCGTCTTAGAATTTCAAGCATTTCTTCATCAGGGATCTGGCGAATAATATCACCGGTTGTGGTCTCATAAATGGTAACCACATCTCTCCCAGATTCTTCATCGACCTTAAAAGCCACACCTTTATTGAGAGAGGAGATAAACTCGTTTACCTTCTCCACCATTTTGACTCGCTCTTCATCATTTAACTCTTGTCTATGTTGAGCTAATTGAATCGCCGCTTCGGTAGCTTCCTCTTTCGATTTCTCTACCTTGTCATAAGATGTTGCTTCTTTTAGTCGCGAAAGACTCGACGCACTACTACCTTCATCGCTTGCAATTTTAATGCCATTAGGTGAGCCATAAGGCTGGATGTTCGATGCGTTGGATGATATTTCCATAACACTCTCCCTCCCTCCTTTATGAGCCAAACAGTAAAACTCTACCCAGAGTAGAGTTTACCGCTACTTACCGAGGTAAGTTTAGCCCAATAAGCTTAGAGCTGCTGATGGTGACTGTTTTGCTTGAGCTAGGATAGAAGTACTCGCCTGTTGTAGGATTTGAGACTTCGTCATTGCCGTTGTTTCTTTCGCGTAATCGGTATCTTTGATACGGCTCTTAGACGCATTAACGTTTTCGTTGATGTTGTCTAAGTTGCTGATTGCATGGTCAAAACGGTTTTGGAAAGCACCTAGAGAAGCACGTTGGCTATCAACAGATTTTAGAGCACCATCAATGATAGATACTGCTTCGTTTGCACCTGCAACAGAAGTTACGTCGATATCGTTAACGGTAACGTCTTTACCAGCACCGATACCTAGTTCGCCCGCAAGGCTGCCGCCAAACTCAACATCACCTTCAACTTTTTGGCTTGAAGCGAAAAGTTGCAGTTTACCGCCTTCACCCACAGACGCTTTAACGTCTTGGCTTTGACCATTGATGTAAGTTGCTAGCTCTTCGATATCGTTGCCTTCTTTAGCAGAGATAGATAGCTCTTGCGCTTCACCAAACTTATCGTTGTATTTGATTGTTAAATCAGCACCCGCACCTACACGCCAAGAAGCATCTTTGCCTTCTGTAACGCCGTAGCTCTTACCACCCATGTCTTGAGTGTCAGTACGCATGTTGCTCATAGATAGCATTACTGCTTCACCTGAGTCAGCACCGATTTGGAAAGATTGGCTGCCGTAAGTACCGTTCAGAAGCTTGTTACCACCAAAAGAGGTCGTTTCAGCGATACGGTTAAGTTCTGTGTTTAGAGCAGAGACTTCTTCTTGGATCGCAACACGTTCAGATTTGCTGTTCGAACCGTTTGAAGATTGAAGAGAAAGGTCACGCATACGTTGCAGAATGTTGGTTGACTCATTCATTGCACCTTCAGCTGTCTGTGCAATAGAGATACCGTCATTCGCGTTTTTCACAGCCATATCTAGGCCACGACTTTGCGACGTTAAGCGGTTAGAGATTTGTAGGCCTGCAGCATCATCTTTTGCGCTATTGATTTTATAGCCAGAAGACAAACGCTCCATTGATTTTTGAGTACCTTCAGCCGCGCTATTTAGGTAGCGCTGAGCCGTCATTGCAGACACATTTGTGCTTACATTAATCGCCATAGTTGATCTCCTTTAGGCATTTTTTAATGTACTTATGTGACTCTCACCTCACACTAATACATGTCAATTTTGTTTATGCACCAGTGTCTCTCTCACCTTACATTGGTACATATCATTTCTCTCAATCCCTTTAACGGCGCCTTAATTAGAAGCTTTAATAAAAAATGCGCTTTTTTTCATATTCTTTTCAACAACAAAGGAAAGTGTGATCGGGCTTCAATTAATAGGGCGACATTCGCTAAAGTTGCCCCATTATTTAAGTTAATGAGCGTAGTGTTGAATATAAAGTCAGAAGAGATCCCTGATATCTCGTTCTACTCGATTCTGGGGTGACGAAAGACTGCTTCGATGTAGTAAGCGAGGAAACCATCATTTCCCAATTCCCGTCACTCCCTACAGTGAGGAGCGAGCGTGATAGGGAATCTCGCTTTCCAATCAACGACCAACACCAAAACTCCCCCTTCTCCAAATTGCAGGCAATAAAAAACCCAGCCGAAGCTGGGTCTGTTTAGCGCTCATCTCTCACCACGAGCTAATTTGTGGAAGCCTAACGTTGACGCTTATAGTCAACGTGGCTTTTTAATCGATTAACCTAGTAGGCTAAGTGCCGAGTTCGGAGCTTGCTTCGCTTGAGCAAGAATCGAGCTTGAAGCTTGAGAAAGGATCTGAGACTTAGTCATCTGAGTCGTTTCTTTCGCGAAATCGGTATCTTTAATACGGCTCTTAGATGCGTTAACGTTCTCGTTAATGTTGTCTAAGTTGCTGATAGCGTGGTCGAAACGGTTTTGGAAAGCACCTAGCTCAGCACGGTGGCTATCTACATACTTAAGTGCCGCATCGATAATAGCTACAGACTCTTGTGCGCCGCCAACTGATGTTACGTCGATAGTATCAACCGTTACGTCTTTGCCAGGTTGCATGCCTAGTTCGCCAGCCAGGCTGCCAGAGAATGCCACTTCGCCTTCAACCTTGTTGTTACCAGTAAACATTTGTAGCTTACCGTCTTCAGTTACAGACGCTTTAACAGAGTCTTGTTGACCGTTGATGTACGTTGCTAGCTCTTCGATGTCGTCACCCGCTTTTGCGCTGATGTCGATTTCTTGTGCTTGACCGAAGTTATCAGTGAACGACATTTTTAGGTCGTTAGAGCCTGCTTGAACGTTCCAATCTTTATCTTTCGCGTTCTCAGTTTGGTAGCTCTTACCACCCATCTGAGCGTTATCAGAGCGCATGTCTTTCAGTTGAAGCATTACCGCTTCACCGTTGTCTGCACCGATTTGGAATGATTTAGTACCGTGAGTACCGTTAAGCAACTTGTTGCCACCAAAAGACGTCGTTTCCGCGATACGGTTCAGTTCGTCGTTCAGCGCTGTTACTTCTTCTTGAATCGCTACACGCTCAGATTTTGAGTTTGAGCCGTTTGAAGATTGTAGAGACAAATCACGCATACGTTGCAGGATGTTAGTCGTCTCATTCATTGCACCTTCAGCTGTTTGTGCAATTGAGATACCGTCGTTCGCGTTACGTACAGCAACATCAAGACCACGACTTTGAACGTTCAAACGGTTCGAGATTTGTAGACCCGCAGCGTCATCTTTTGCGCTGTTGATTTTTGAGCCAGAAGCTAGACGCTCCATTGATGTTTGTTGTGCGCTGTTTGCATTGTTTAGGTAACGTTGCGCTGTCATCGCTGAAACGTTTGTATTTACATTCACTGCCATGGTGATTTCTCCAATTGATTTTCCGGTATAGCGGTTTCCGACGTCTCGGAAAACCAAGTAGTTCTCTCAAAGTTACTTTTAATAACGGCGCGAAAATCAGAAGCTTTAGAAAAACTTTCAAAAAACCACAAAAAAAATATTAATCTAATATTTATCAACAACTTAATTTTCATCATTTTCTAATACAGCGATAGATTTCAATTGGAAAAAGATCTTAATCTGTTCAGAAAGCGTACGAACCGCTGTCTAAATGGCTCAAGGTCGAGAAATGATCAATCGCCAAAGATCTCTGACTTACGCAAATCTTGTGTAATAGATGACATTATTTGTCGTGAAGAAGAACCATCAAATAGAGATTTGGAAAAGGTAGTGCGAGAAAGTTCACAGGAAAATAAATAGCAAAAACAAGAAATACAGAAAGGAAAAAGCCCCTTTTCCTTTGAGAGAACCGGGGCTAGTTGGCGCGTCAGAGCCTGTGTGGAGATCATCGAGAAATGAACACATTTCCGACTTGCCGTTGCATTCTTACTGCAAAAATGGATAGCAGGTGAGAGATGAGAGAGCTAAACATTCAATAGTAAGTATGCTTGCCAGTTTCCCTTGCTGCATGGCTCACGTCTGAACACGAGCAGCAAGTTCAACCAATAACTATTGCAATAATGACATTGCAGAGTTAGGCAACTGTTTTGCTTGAGCAAGTATTGAAGTACCTGCTTGTTGCAGAATTTGTGATTTGGTCATTTGCGTCGTCTCTTTCGCAAAGTCCGTATCTTTGATTCGGCTGTTTGAAGCGTCTACGTTCTCTTGTACGTTTGCCAAGTTATTAATACTGTGGCTTAGACGGTTCTGTTTTGCACCCAAATCAGCACGCTGTGAATCCACGTACTTCATTGCAGAATCAATCACGCTGATCGCGTTCTGTGAACCCGCAACGCTGGTTAAGCTAACATCTTGAACCGAGGTGGCGCGGCCTTCACTCTTAATACCTAGCTCAGACGCTAGACCACCAGAGATAAACATTGGGCCGTCAAGGTCAGGTTCAGCAACGAACAGTTGAATGCGACCATCATCAGTAACCGATGCGTTCACAAGATCAGACTGACCATTAATGTAAGTCGCAAGCTCTTCGATATCATCGCCCGCTTTGGTATTGATATCTAAAACGATGTCTTCACCCGCTTTGGTTTTGAATTCGAACTTAAGATCGCTCGCTGTTGGCGGCACTTCCCAGTTCTTATCTTTCGCGTTTTCTGAATCGAACGTAGTACCACCCATACGGTAGTCATCTGCACGGATACTTGTCAGAGCCATGATCATTGCTTCACCAGAGTTAGAACCGATCTGGAATGAAGCTTCACCGAATGAACCGTTCAGTAGACGACGACCACCAAACGATGTGGTTTCCGCAATACGGTTAAGCTCATCTTGAAGTGCCATTGACTCTTCGTTCAGTGCAGTACGCTCTGCCGGCGAGTTAGTGCCGTTTGATGATTGAATCGCTAGATCACGCATACGTTGTAGTACGTTAGTCGATTCGTTCATCGCGCCTTCTGCTGTTTGAGCAATCGAAATACCGTCGTTGGCATTACGCATTGCCACATCAAGACCACGAGACTGAGCGGTTAGACGGTTCGAGATTTGCAGACCTGCCGCATCATCTTTCGCGCTGTTGATCTTGTGACCAGATGACAAACGCTCCATAGAAGTCGCTAAGTCATTAGATGCTTTATTCAGGTAACGCTGTGCTGTCATAGCAGATACGTTAGTGCTTACATTGATAGCCATTTTGCTCTCCTTATGAGTTCGCAAAGTTTCTGCGAAGCGGCCAGCTTTACTCTCATATGGATAAGCACTGACCGTGTATTACTCGATAAACCCTATACAAGGTTTAAGATCTGTATTAATCATTTATAACCAACACAGATACAAGTTGTATGCCAAGTTTAATATCATATAAATAATTTTTTAATTATCTAAAAATCAGAAGCTTACAAACAACACTGCGCAATTATGATTTTCTACTATTAGAAGATGAAAAACATTCACCTTCCTTATTGCCGTTTTTTGCCGCTATTTCCAAACAGATGACATCTTGTATGAAAAACCGGCAAAGATTGAAGTGATTCGCTCATACGGCTTAGCACATATGGCAAAGAATCTAACTTCAATGGTGAGTGTTAGTTCACCACTAAATACCGATTGATCATTAAATATAGTTAAACAAGGTCAGGTCTTTGGTTTTACCAAACGCTTGTTGAGAAGCTTGCAATGCTCGAGAGTTTTCATTGAACTCAATGATCGCTTTCGAGTAATCCAAGTCTTCAAAGTTGCTTTTTGCTTTTGCTAAAGACAACTTGAAATCTTCATGTTGTTGCTCTTGAATATCCAAAGTACTCAAGCGTGCACCAACATCGGTTCTTGCCTTGGTCAAATGGATAAACGCAGCGTGGAACTCTTCAGTTACTTGGTGCAGTTTCGCTGTTGCTGATGCATCCGATACCGGGTTTTCAGCCTGCTCAGCAGCCTCTTTGAACGTATCAAAGATAGAGAAAGTCTCTCGTGGTTCTAAGGTGATCGAATCACCTTTAGTGATTTGGCCTTTGATTTGAATATTCAGCCCTTCATAAACAATGCCTGTCGAAGGATCAAAATCTTCAGCCGCAACCACTGCGCCGTCTTTTTCAAGCTGATAAGCGAAATTGCCCGTCTGCATGTCGACAAACGTCACTTTATAAGTAGACCCATCTTCATCGCTGTTGGTCGCACGCCCGAGCAATAACTCAGACGCAGGTTCAAGCTCGTACTGAGGTTCGTAGTCACCGAACGGGTTGTCTATTTCCATAAACATCTTGCTGCCCGGATCATTCATTGCCATTTCAAAGCTGCTTGCCACACGCATCTTGCGTTGGTAGTCATCACCTTGATATGTCACATTCCCTTCGTTATCTCGAAAGAAAGGCTGATTTTTCGGCTTAGTGCCTGCAAACGTGTAGTTACCCGACTCATCTTGAGAGTTGGCTAAATGCAGGAAGTTATTCGCCAGTTCTTGAATTTCACGCTTCTTAGCTAAACGGTCTTCCGGAGAAAGCGCACCGTTGATCATTTCCATCACGGTTCGTTTTGCTTCATCAGCAAAGCCTTCAGTGTTAGAAACCAATACTTCATGATGCTCAAGACGGTTTCTGACTAGAGTAATCGCATCGACATACTGTTTAAGCTGTTCTGACTGCTGACCAATGTTCTGTAAATAGTGCGTCGCTAATGGGTCATCACTTGGCGACTGTAACTTCTTACCCGAAGCAAGTTGTGCTTGGTTGTGATGCACCTTGTTCTCTTGACGGCGCAAGTCGTTTTGTACTGACTGATAATTATGGAAGCTAGAGATACGATTCAACATTTATACCTTCCTATCTCAGAGCCAAAATAGTGTTAAACGTATCGTTGGCTGCTTGCATGATACGTGAAGAAGCCATATACGCTTGCTGAAATTTCATCATGTTTGCCGCTTCTTCATCGAGGTTTACTCCCGAGATAGAAGCAATACGTTCTTGAGCCGACTGTTTTTCTAATGTCGCAATATCACTCAGGCGATTTGCCGTTGAAGACTTCAAGCCTGTATTAGTATTCAAGTTGTGGTAAAGGTCTAAAATCGTAGACTCACCATCATTCAACAGCTTTCCTGTTTGAAGATCTTGTAGCTTACGCAGGTTACCGTTGTCACCTTCTGATGGGACAAGGTTTGCCGTAAACTTATCATTTGCCACCGCACCGGGTGTGAGCTCAAACGTTGTACCGTTGATGGTCACTGGCCCTTGTGGCGGATACGGTTGAGGCTGCATTAAAATGTTACCCTTCGGATCCGTCACAGCAAACTGCTCACCTTTTGGTGAGACAATCACTTCAAACTCACGCAGTTGACCTGCTTCTAGGATTTTAAATCCCGCTGTACCCTTGGCAAACGTGGTCGATGCCTCATAACTTTGCGCAGCAATGTCTTTCGGGTCTTTGGTTTCCATATGAATCTGCGCAGCAAAATTACGCGTTGGACGCAGTAACAGTTTCTCTCCTAGTTCAGGAGGGTTACGTACTTCCACTCGCATGCCATCAAGATAAAAAGCACTACCGCTAGAGTCGGTCGCCATCTTAACGGTCTCACCGTTCG
Organism: Vibrio sp. 1S139; assembly: GCF_041439475.1. NCBI lineage: Bacteria > Pseudomonadati > Pseudomonadota > Gammaproteobacteria > Vibrionales > Vibrionaceae > Vibrio > Vibrio sp. 1S139. The sequence goes on along the minus strand of NZ_JBGOOD010000008.1, from coordinate 50,197 downwards.
GCTTAGTCACGACATAATCACTGCCATCGTATTTCAGTCCATACTCACCGCCTTTTAAGGCAGAAGTATCATCAATGTATACCGCAACATCGGCTTTCGATTGCCCGCTAGCCGTGACACGAGATTTTGCCACCAGCTCTGAGTTCACGTCGGTAAACAAGTCCTTACCTACGTTGCCGTTAAGATCCAAACCTTGTTCTTGAAGACTATTGACCTCATATGAAAACGCGGTCGCCAAACGACCAAGCTCATCCATGATTGCTGGGATATGTTCGTCACGCATGTCTAGCATGGCGCCGATTTTTCCGTCGATATCACTGCTGGTGATCGGTTTTAAAGACTTACCTTCAACAATCGCTAGGCGGCGCTGATGTACATCGGGTAAGCCATCAACCATCTTCAGCTGACTCGCTTCACTACCAGAGACCAAGGTATGGCCATTACCAATATGGACATTAAACCCTTCGGCATTTGAGCGTGGTGTCACCGTAACTTTGGTGTAACCAGAAAGCTCATTAATCAACTTTTCATGCTGATCTCGTAGGTCATTATGAGGCCCAGGAGTTCGCATCATTAAACGCTGAACATCACGGATCTCGTACGCAAGTTGGTTAACTCGCTCGATACCCATATCTAATTTTTTATTCGTAGAATCAGACTGTTGACGAACTGTTTCATGAAATTCATTCAAGGTTTTAGTTACAAGCCCTGCTTTCTCTAACACGACCTTACGCGCACCCACATCATTTGGGGTATCGGCGAGAGTCTTAACGGAATCAAACCATTCGTTGAGGTTTTCTGGAATCTTCTTTGAAGCGACCGACGACAACATGCTCGACAACATATCGAGGTTGGCTTCGGTATCGCCTTTGTTGGCGGCATTGGTTGTCGATAAGTTAAGTTCTTTGACGGCAAACTGATCCCAAGAGCGGCGAACATTTTCCACATGTACCCCCATACCGTAGGATTGCCCACCGTACTGGCGCGGGTCATTCACACCTTGAATCACAGACTGGCGGCTATAGCCCTCTGTGTTAGCGTTAGAAATGTTATGACCTGTGGTGTTGAGCTGTCTCTGAGCCGTAAGAACACTTTGTGCCCCTACATTCAGAAGATCCGACGCCATAATGCCCCCAAAAAACTTAACAAAACCAGAATGAACTGATTAACTACAACCGTATATTACTAAGATAAATGCAATATATGCGCCAACAAAAACAATAGGAAATTAAAAGACGATAATTTATTGAAGTGTAAGGAGATAACTATGGATTACGCGTAAGAACTGAAGGGGCGGAGAAGAAAAGAGCCTGCCAGTAGCAAGCTCTCTATGTTGATTTATGACGCTAGTTCATCTCATCAATCTTGGCTTTAACTCGTAAAACCTTGTCTGCATAGTTAGGGTCAGTTGCGTAACCAGCCTGATGAATACCTTTGATGAAATTCTCTGAATTGCCTTGATGCTGTAGCGCCGTTTCGTATCTTGGATTTTCGTTCAAGAACTTCACGTAATCATTAAAGCTATCTTCGAAATTAGAGTAAGAACGGAAGGAAGCTGACTCTTTAACGGCGGTTTTGCCATGGAACTCAAGAGTTTGAGTCGCGACCTTATCGCCCTTCCAACTTCTATCTGCTTTGATGTTAAATAAGTTATTGCTGTTGCCCAAAGAGTTCTTAACCATTTTAGAACCCCAACCCGTTTCAAGGGCAGCTTGTGCCAATAGAAGAGACGAGTCCACACCAAGCGCACTTGCCGCTTTTTCCGCGTAAGGCTTCATTGAGGTCACAAACGATTCTGGAGAATCAAAGGATACTGGCTGTTTTGCTGCTTGCGCAGGTTGAACGTCTGACGCTCGCTCTTCCGAACGGCCTGAATATTGCGGTCTTTGCAATGAAGCATCAAAGCCTTCACTGCGAACCTTCTCTTCAGACGTATCGCTTGCTTGGCCAGCGCTTAGTTGAGCCACGATCATATCTGCAAGACCTAATGAACCTGAAGCGCTTAACTCACTCGCCATTTGGTCATCTTGCATCTGACGATAGAACTGCTCGTTCTGGCTGTTCAACATATCCGACTTAAAGCTCGAGTTAGCATCGCGCATTGACTTAAACAACATCGAGGTGAAAATCGATTCAAACTGTTTTGCCGCCGCGGTTAATGCTTCTTTCTCGCTACCTTCTTCACCGTTTACCGCTTGTTGACGAAGACGGTCTAAACTACCGATGTCGTGAATAAAGCCGATGTCATTGTTATTCTTAATCATGCTTTATTCCTTAGATAATGATCAATTGGCCTTCAATCGCACCCGCTTGTTTCAGTGCTTGAAGGATTGCCATTAAATCAGAAGGTGCAGCGCCCACTTCATTGACTGCGCGTACCAAATCGTCCAGCGTTAGGCCAGGTTCAAATTTGAACATCTTACCATCGCCTTCCGTGATTTCGATATCAGAATCAGGGACCACTACCGTTTGGCCACCAGAGAATGCATTCGGTTGGCTTACGTTTAGATTTTCTTTAATTGCAACCGTCATACCACCGTGGGTGACCGCCGCCGCTTTTAGGCGAACGTGCTTACCAACCACAATCGTACCTGTACGAGAGTTGACGATGATTTTTGCAGAGCCTTCAGCAGGGTCGAACTCGATGTTTTCGATAGCCGACAAGAATGCTACACGCTGGCTGATTTCACGCGGTGCACGAACTTTTACTGAAGTTGCGTCTACCGCTGAAGCCATTTGTGGGCCTAGGAAATTATTAACCGCATCAGCCATACGCTGAGCCGTTGTGAAATCTGATTGGATTAGGTTGAAGGTGATGTAGTCACCACGACCGAATGGCGTTGGGATCTCTTGTTCAACCGTCGCACCGCTAGAGATGATACCAACGTTAGGGTTGTTACCGACAATCTTAGAACCGTCGTTACCTTGTGCACTAAAGCCACTTACCACCAAGTTACCCTGCGCGACCGCATACACTTGACCGTCTAGACCTTTCAAGAAGGTCTGTAGCAAGGTACCACCACGAAGGCTTTTTGCTGAACCGATAGAAGAAACGGTTACGTCAACTTCTTGGCCTTGCTTAGAGAATGCTGGCAGTTCAGCAGTCACAATAACAGCCGCGACGTTTTTGGTTTTTGGCTTAGTGCCGGGCGGCAATTGGATGCCAAAATTTTGCAGCATTGCGTTAAATGTTTGATCGGTAAAGGGAGTTGTCTCACCAGTACCCGGCAAGCCCGTGACCAAACCATAACCGACAAGTTGGTTACTACGAACACCCGCCACTTTTGCCACGTCTTTGATTCGCGCAGCATGGGCACTGGTGGCAAGAAATAGCATGCCGAATAGTACGAGTGTCAGTTTTTTCATTGAGTAACCTGTCTGTATTGCTTTAATTTATAATAGCTTAGCTAAATGTGGCTCAGTGATAGAGGCTGTCAGTATGTCGTCGTCCTATCAAGCTCTACAGAGATACATTAAAGAATCGTGCCAAGAATCCAGGCTCTTGCATATCTTTCTGTACGCCAGTCCCTGAGTACTGAATTCGTGCGTTAGAAACACGGTTTGAAGCAATGGTATTTTCGAAGTCAATATCGTCTGGACGGATGGTACCGCTTAGGCGGATGTACTCATCGCCGGTGTTCAGTGTCATCCACTTCTCACCACGAACCACTAGGTTGCCATTAGCTAATACTTCGATGACTTCAACGGTAATGTAGCCGCTGATGCTGTTACTTTGGTTGGCTGACGCATCACCAGCAAAAGTATTGGTGTTACTCAGATCATAAGAGAAGTTGTACTTATCGATCGTCAGCTCTTGACCACCAACAGCCAGCGGCTCCATTGATGCATCATTCGACTTAGACATGTCTGCGTTGGCTTTTTTGGTCGCTCGAGTATTCTCATCTAGCGCTACAGTGATGATGTCACCAATACCACGAGGCTTTGAGTCGTCATACATGCTGCCAATGTGGTTCACATTAAACAGTGAGCCCGTTGCCGCTGCGTAATGCTCTGGTTTCTGCTTGGGGTTGATTGGCGCCCATGCAGGGTCACCAGCAATTGGATCGGTTCGCCCACGAAGCGTGTCAATAATGCCAGAGCTCTCTTGCGCCGACTTATCACCTTCCACAGCATCAACCACTGTGGTTGCATTTTCTTCTGCCGGAGTCTCGATCGGGTCCAGAACAGCACATCCCGACATAGACATAAACAAAGCTAAACAAAAAATACGTTTCATGGCGATATACTCTCAGCAGGCAGTGGTAAATGGGTCAATTAGCAAAAACAGATAGATTAATTAAAAAAGTAAACGGCGAATAAACCAATTACAGCTGTTGGTTAACAAAGCTCATCATCTTGTCTACTGACGAGATAACTTTCGAATTCATTTCGTATACACGCTGAGCTTCAATCATGTTTACCAGCTCTTCGGTTACGTTTACGTTCGATGTTTCTAGCATCGATTGGCGGATGTTACCCAGGCCATCAAAACCCGGTACACCCTCTTGTGGGTCGCCACTCGCGCCAGTTGGCAAATAAAGGTTTTGACCTACTGGCTCTAGACCACCTGGGTTTACAAAGTCAGTAATGGTAATTTGACCAACCACGACGTTGTTTTGCTCGCCACGTAGACGAACCGATACTTCACCGTCGTTACCAACCGTTACCGAGATCGCGTCTTCAGGAATCACAATTTCTGGTTGTAGAGGATAACCTTGGCCCGACGTTACGATCGCGCCTTCACCGTTCAGTGTGAACTGACCATTGCGGCTGTAACCTGTTTCACCGTCTGGCATTTCAACTTGGAAGAAACCGTCGCCTTCAATCATCATGTCTAGGCTGTTAGATGTCGTTTGTGCGTTACCGTGAGTGTGCACTTTTTGAGTCGCGACGACCTTAGAACCGGCACCCAGCATCAAACCACTTGGCAGCTCAGTATTCTGAGACGATTGACCACCCGGTTGATTAATATTCTGGTAGAACAGATCTTCAAATACCGCGCGGCTCTTTTTAAAACCAATGGTTGAGGCGTTGGCAAGGTTGTTCGAAATCGTTGAGATATTGGTTTGTTGGGCGTCTAAACCCGTTTTACTTACCCATAATGCTGGATGCATAGCAATGTCCTTTAAATTCTATTAGCTCATACGAAGCAGTGAATCAGACGACTTGTCCATTTCCTCTGCTGTGCTCATCATTTTGACCTGCATTTCAAACTGACGTTGTAAGTCAATTAGGCTGGTCATTTCACCTACGGCATTTACGTTACTGCCTTCGATAGCACCTTTTAGCAACGTTACCGCTGCATCTGCTTCGTATGCCTGATCTGGGTTTTTCGAACGGAATAGACCATTCGTGTCTTTAAACAAACTTTGGTTGTCTGGACGTACAAGCTTAATACGATCAACCACGGCCAATTCTTCAGCTGGAGCGCCTTGAGGAATCACCGAAATCGTACCGTCTGTACCAATTTCTACTTTGCTGATTGGGATTGGCAGCGTGATTGGTGCATCGTTTTCACCAAGCACTAAGTGACCGCTTGCGTTGGTTAGTAAACCGTTTTGGTCAACCCTTAGGTTACCGTTACGTGTTAAACCTTCACGGCCAGTATTGTCCATCACTGAAATCCAACCATCACCTTGAATGGTAACGTCTAGATCTCGGCCAGTAGTAACCACACTACCCTGAGCGAAATTATGACCCGGACGCTCTGTCATGCTGAAAACACGAGTAGGCATGCCTTCGCCATACGCTTGCATTGAACGTGCCTGTGCTAAATCAGCACGGAAACCCGTTGTACTTACGTTGGCAAGGTTGTTTGCACGTAGCTGCAAAGCTTGCATATTTTGCTTAGCGCCACTCATGGCAAGAAACAGTGCGCGATCCATAATTTTGCTCCAAAAATCATCTTCTGGGGCTAATAAAGCAAACACTGTGCCAATATTTTTAACTGTTATTTATCAATAATTTAAATAGAAAACGAACAAGAAGGGTGATCATCAAAGGATCATTGAGGAAGAATTGTTGCCAGTGGCATTACCGGGCGGCAATAGGGGCGGCAAATAAAAAGACAAACAACAATACCCAATTCAATAACATTGAATTGGGTATTCGCAGATGATTCAAACGCTTTAAACGATTAACGAATCTGAAGAATATTCTGTTGTAGCTGGTTGTGTACTTCTAGAGAACGCGAGTTCGCCTGGAAGTTACGTTGAGCAGAAATCAAATCAACCAGTTCTTGAGTCATATCGATGTTCGACTGCTCTAGCGAGCCGTTGTTGATGCTACCAAATGAACCTTTGTTCGATTCACCCCAGATCTTGTCACCAGAGTCGTTGGTAGAATCCCATTGAGTACCGCCTTTCTTATCCAGACCTTGCTCATTTGGTACACGAACCAAGCCTACACGGCCAAGCATCACGTTTTCACCATTTGAATAAGTACCTAGAACACTGCCGTACTCATCGAAATCGATTTTTGTTAAGAAACCTGTTGTCGCGCCATCTTCATCAAACTTAGTCAATTCAAACGGAGCGGCAAACTGAGTTGACGAATCTAGACCAAACTTAAGCACTTGAGTTGGATCAGCACCGTTCAAGTCAATTGGGTTCGCGCCAGCACCCAGTGGTTCCGAGTTAATCGGCTGACCATTGTTTAGGCTTGCTAACGTACCGTCATTGTTGAACTTCATTGTGTGACCAACATGACCTTGTGCATTCGTCGCATCACCACCAGTAATGTTGACCGGCTTTTCACCGTTCTCATCTGACATGGTGTAGTACGTTTGCCAAGTGTTTGGTTGAGTCTGATCTTTGAGGTAGTAAGTCGTTAACTTGTAAGACTGACCCATAGAATCGTATACCGTCGAAGACGTTGCACGGTTATAAGTATCAGCATCTTTGAAGTTAAATGCAGCCGGGTCTTTAAGATCACCGTTTGCAGGAAGGTTAACCCCTACTTCAATGTTTTCTGTCTGTTTTGGTTTACCAAACTCAGCAGGAATGTCGAGAGGCTTTGGCGCATAAGAAAGAACTTCCCCCGAGTTTGGATCAACATCGTAACCTAAAAGAAACTCATCATTAGCGGTAACCATGTAGTTGTCTTTGTTTAGGTGAAATGCACCATTACGCGTTAATTCGTTAATCTCTGGCACCATGCGGTCTTTCGATACTGCAAAGAAACCTGTACCACTTACACGTAAGTCCATTGGGTTGTTCGTATAAATACTTGAACCTTCGTGGAACTGTTGCGCCACTTGGCTAGCTTGCGCACCGCCACCTGCCGTCGTTTTTGCGTTAGTGAACAACGAGCTTGAGTAAACATCACCAAACTCGGCACGAGACTCTTTAAAGCCAAATGTGTTCGCGTTCGCAATGTTGTTACTGGTTGTATTCAGGTCTAATTGTGCAGCGGATAGACCGCTTAAAGCTACATATGACATTCCATTATTCTCCTAATCTATCTAGCTAGCATAGTCACTCAATAAAGAGCTACGCTTTACCAACTTCTAGTACTTCAGCAAGTCGTACTGGCGATGTGAAACCAGCCAGATTGAGTAGTACGTTGCCATCGCCCTTACCAAGAAGCACACTGTTCACGTTCGCATAACTGGAAACTTGGAACTCTGTGTTCTCGCCATCCAGCAAACCCGACGCTTTCACGTTGTATTTACCGGCCGGCAATGGGTTACCGTCTTCGTCTTTTCCGTCCCATTCAACACGTGTATCACCAGATGGTTTAGAGCCGATATCAAATGTGCGAACCAATTGGCCAACTTCGTTCTCAACACGGACCATTACATTGTCCATTGCCTGAGGAAGCTTAACCATTGCCGCCATACCGCCATCACCGGGTTTTACACCTGCCGCACCAGGAACCAATACATCACGCCCAACTAAAGAGGAGGCCTGAAGAGCTTGGTTAGAGGTCATTGATGAATTCAAGCTTTCAAACTGTGTATTCATTTTGCCAATGCCATCTACGGTCGCAAATGAAGCCATTTGCGCAATCATCTGGTCATTGCTAACCGGCTTGAAAGGGTCTTGTTGTGCTAGTTGCTTAGTCAACAAAGATAAGAAGTCTTCTTGTTTAAGATCCTGCTTACCTGTTGTTTCGTCGGGCTTTTTAGCGCCATCTTGAAGACTCTTCAGCTGGTCAACATAGGACAAGCCGCTTTGACCAACATTGTTGTTGATTCCAGCCATGTGCTACCTCCTTATCCTTATTGACCCATCTGCAGCGTACGCAGCAGCATTTGTTTACTCGAGTCAGCAACCTGTACGTTTGTTTGGTACGCACGTGATGCCGAAATCATGTTTGCCATTTCTTCCATAACGTTGACATTAGGCTTGTAGATATAGCCTTCGTTGTTCGCTAATGGGTGATCCGGGTTGTACTCCGCGCTTAGCGGCTTATCGCTTTCCACAATACCTAATACTTTCACAGGCACAGTGTGACCACTGTTGCGTGCTTTATTTAACTCAGCGCCGAACACTGCGTGACGAGCCTTGTAAGTTTCTTCAGCAGAACTACTTACACTGTCCGCGTTCGCAAGGTTGCTCGAGGTCGTATTTAGACGAACAGATTCAGCACTCATCGCAGAACCAGTCACATTGAATACATTGAATAAACTCATCTAATTATTCCCCTTTAATCGCTTTAGTTAAATTCTTGAACTTACTTCCTAAGAAGTCGAGAGAGGCTTGATGCCTAATTTGGTTTTGCATGAAAAGGTTTCTTTCCAAATCCAAATCAACCGTGTTGCCATCTCCTGTATCAGGTTGGGTAGGAATGCGATACTTCGTTTCCCCGTTCACCGTTGTTGAGGCAGAAATGTGCCGACCATCTGTACGGCTAAGACCAATGCTTGCCCCAGAACTTGCCGCTTGCAGTGATTTCTTAAAGTCTAATCCCTTTGCTTTATACCCAGGCGTGTTTGCTTGCGCGATATTGGTGGAAAGCACCTCAGCGTTACGCTCACGTACACCAACTGTGTGCTGGTGAATGCCCAAAGCATTGTCAAAAGAAATAGCCATGTAAACCTCAACTCAAGAACTGACTGTTATGAAATAACCAAAGCAATATATATACCAACTTTTGAAACAAGGCGGTCTATCAATGCTTTTACAGGTTACTCGTGGGTAAACTTGCAATAAACAAGCCAAAAAATAGAGTAAATTGGAATGTCACTCTGACTTAAAGATATAGCTTAAGCAGGAAAAAGAAAACCCAGCACTTGGCTGGGTTTTAAATTTAGACGGTAACCTTACACCTAATATCGGTGCCGCTCGTTACTTTAATTTGTAGATGATGCCTGGATTACAGCGAACCATTTCAAAACGATCGGTTAAGCCTGTTAACGATTCAGACGCGCCCAATAGTAAGTACCCACCAGGGTTCAGGCTATTTGCCATCTGGTTAAGTACCTTTGACTTCATATCAGGCGAGAAGTAAATCAGCACGTTACGACAGAAAATAATGTCGAACTTGCCTAACAATGCATAGCTGTCCATCAGGTTCTGAGGGCGGAAGTTCACCATGCGCTTGACGTTATCTTTCACTTTCATACGGCCATCGCCCGCATCTTCAAAGAAAGTACGACGGCGCTCTGGAGAAAGTCCACGTCCCAATGCAAGGTTGTCGTAAGCGCCAGTGCGGCACATATCCAACATACTTGCTGAGATGTCAGTTGCGGTAATCGATACATTTGGCAGCATACCTGGCTTACGAGCTTGAGTTTCAAGAATCGTCATTGCCATTGAGTATGCTTCTTGGCCTGAAGAGCTTGCCGCAGACCAAATCTTAATAGGACGTTTATTTGCCGCTATTTCCGGTAGAAGCTTATCCGCAAGTACAGCAAACGGGTAAGTATCACGGAACCAAAGTGTCTCGTTCGTCGTCATGGCATCGACAGCAGCCACACGCAGCTCACGGTTTCGACCTGTTACTACATCTCTCAACAAATCAGACAAAGAAGCTAACTTAAACTTCGTTACTAATGGGCTTAGACGACTGCGCACTAAATACTGCTTGCTGTCACCTAATACAATGCCACATTGAGATTCTAAGAAACGGCTGAAATCGCGATACTCTTGATCACTTATTGTTATAGCAGTCATTAATGTCTCTTTTAGTTAGTTAACGCAGCTTTTACAGCTGCACCAAGCTCATCTGGGTTGAATTTAGCGATGAAGGAGTTAGCTCCAACACGCTCAACCATCGCTTGGTTAAATACACCACTCAACGATGAGTGTAAAATTACGTATAAATCTTTAAGTTCGGCGTGACGACGAATCTCAGCAGTCAGCGTATATCCATCCATTTCTGGCATTTCGATATCAGAAATCACCAATGAAATCTGATCGTAAATACTGCCTTCTGATGACATCTGTATCAGCTTCTCGTAGGCTTCTTTACCATCCTTCACCGAGATAACTTCAAAACCAATCGACTCAATAGCACGTTGAACCTGCTTACGAGCAACGGTCGAGTCATCAGCAATCAAGATGCGGCGAACCAGTTCTTTCTCTTGTTCTACTTTCGCAATATCTTCAGCAATCTTGCTGTCCATTGTTTCATCAACAGGAGAAATTTCTGCAAGGATCTTCTCAACATCAAGAATTTCTACCAATTCATTATCAATGTTGGTTACCGCTGTCAGGTAGTTAGCTCTACCTGCGCCATCTGGCGGCGGAAGAATCGATTCCCAGTGCATGTTAATAATGCGCTCAACTGAACTTACCAAGAAACCTTGAATGGTTCGGTTAAACTCAGAGATAACCACAAAACACTTTTCAATATCCGTTGTAGGACGGCCACCAATCGCTAAGCTCAAGTCGATCACAGAGATCGTTTGGCCACGAATGTGTGCTACACCTTTAACCAGTGGGTTCAAGTTTGGCATCTTTGTCAGCTTAGGGCATTGCAGCACTTCTTTTACTTTAAAGACATTAATGCCGTAACGCTGACGCCCCATTAGGCGAAAGGTTAGTAATTCTAATCGGTTTTGACCGACGAGTTGCGTACGCTGATTCACCGAATCAAGAATACCCGTCATGAGCTCATCTCCATATCAAACTTTTTTGTATAAAAAGTGTTAGTCTACTGCAGGCTACGAACCACCAGAGAAACGGAATGACGTATTATAAAACAAATTTGCCACCTCTTTCCATAGCAATGTGTAGAGCTACTTTTAAAACTGTCGCTAAGTTTATCGGCATTTTATCAATATTGTTTAGTTTTTTTGTACAAGCTGCGACCCCAGAACAAATTGAGATGATTCAGTCTGCAGCGGAGCAACATATCCTTGATACAGTTGAGCAGCCACAAGGTGGCGAACTCTTTGTTAATTCAGCAAATGTTGACTCAAGAATCAAAGCGACAGACTGCCCAGTGCCTTTAGAGACCAGCGCTTCAACGACCACCAATACCCGCAGCAGTATTACGGTTTTAGTGCAATGTGTTCCTGATGAGTGGCGAGTTTATGTACCGGTGCGCCTTTCGATGTCGGTGCCTCTTGTCACCACCACTCGCTCACTCGCGAGAGGCGAAATCGTCGGTCAATACGATGTCACCACCGCTATGATTTCTCTTAACAAGTTTCGTCGCCAAGGTTTCACAGCTCCCCACCAGGTCATCGGCGCTAAGGTAAAAAAGAACCTAAGACCGGGCGATGTTGTAGAAAGAGGTGATATCTGTGTCGTGTGCCGAAACGAGAAGGTTATCATACAGGCAGTAAAAGGTGGCATGACCATTACCACCAAAGGAACTGCGCTTACCGATGGCTCTATGGGTGATCAAGTAAGAGTGAAAAATGATAAATCACAGCGTATAATTGAAGGGATTGTTACCAGCATGTCTGAAGTCACGGTTTACTTTTAACTCTTTACTTCTAAATTGACGGTATCGTTAGCGATTTCACCCTCAACTCTAACGCCAAATATAACGGCTGCGGTGTTTTGTCCCTTTTCGACTATTGAGCTAAAAATTGCTAAAGTATTCGAACCCTTGGTCGATATTGACTGTACAGGTTCCCATTTTTGAAGAAAAAGGCTTAACTATGGCAGGCATTGATAATATTCGTTCAGGGCAAACCCTAACGACCACTAACCGATCAGCAGTACGCTCTGATTCTAGTTCTGAGGCATCACGCTCTGATGTATCAACTAAATCACCAGCAAGCAAAGATGCGGTTTCACTGAGCCAACAAGGCAAAGCGATTGGTCAGCTCCACCAAGATATGGCAGCACAGCCAAGCTTTGATTCTGTGAAAGTAGCAGCGATCAAAGAAGCAATTGCGAATGGTTCATACACTGTCGATCCAGAGAAACTGGCTGACAACATGATCAAGTTCGAAGATGAATTAAAAGGCCTTTAAGAAAACACTAACTTTTCATTGAAGTTATTGTCTTAAAGTACACGAGGTTATGAATAGGTTTACGTTATGGAGGCACTAGCAGATTTAGTTAATTTTCAACTTCAAAATGCCAAAGCCTTATCTGAATTACTAAGTTCAGAGAAAACCGCTATTACGAGCCGACAATCAAACGATATTGAGCGAATCGCCAAAGAAAAAGTGGTCCTAGTTGAACAACTAAGATCAACCGATCAGCGAATCGCAGCCCATACCAATATCTCAGAACTGACCGAGAACCCTGAACTTGCTCAGTTAGTCACTAAGATCCAGTCCATAGTGCACGATTGCCAGCAAGCGAACCTTGTGAATGGCGAAGCCTTAAATCGAGCGCACCTTAGCTTCAAAAAACTCAGCAATATGATGCAGCAAAGTCACGGAAAAATTGGCATGACCTACAATGCCGGTGGTCAAACGCATACTATCTCTACGCTGGGAACCAACGTAAAAGCCTAGTTAAGTTAACTCTTCCTCTTCAGTAATACCCCTTGTTAACCGTTTATCTGTATCTCAGACTATTCCTGTCGTTATCTTTTATTAAAACACCTAATCAGCCTTTGAACGCCCTGACAAAATCGATAAACAAAAAAGCGGCAAGTATTTTCATACTTGCCGCTTTTACATTCATATTAGTTATTGGTTGCCGATACGCCATCTGGAAAACGAAAGCAGCCAATATAACTGGATAGTCCTATCGCTAGACGCCCCTTGGGCTAGAACAGCGTTTGTTGTCTCTTTTCAGGTACAGGTTGAACTTCACCGTAATTACGTAGCTGTTCCATCTTACGGATATCAAGCTGAAGCTCAGTAACATAGCTATCGCCCACAGGGTAGCTGCGTACCACTTCTGCGCCGCGGATTACGCCATCAACCGCACCAGAAGTACGTTCCGTACCAAGGCGTTGATCTTCAAGTTCTGCTCGACCGCTTACTCGCATGCCGTAAACCTGTTCAGCAAGCTCACGATAAGCATCGATCTTAGAGGCTCTCATCGCGCGGATACGTCTCTCTTCGTCGTTACGACCTTTCTGCTCACTGATACTCGCATAGCCAACAGCCACTAAGAAATCATCAGGTCTCATGCTCTGCAATGGCTGACAGCCAACAAGCAATAAAGCGGCAACAACAAACATTAACTTCTTCATCTCGAACTCCTAAGGGCGAAGAATAACAGTATAAGGCTGACTGATCGTTGGATCGGAACGAATGATCACGCCATCTTGAGTTCGAATACTGTTGAGAGTATCTAGGTCACGGCCAATACGGTCTGCAGGTAAGAAGCCTTGTGCCGTCGCCACGACAATGCGAGTTTGCATGCCAACAACACGAGCATTGACTAACACACCACCTTCTTGGCGAAGCATAGTGCCTGTCAGTACGTACTGTACGTCTTGTTCTTGAGCTAAGTCTTTCCAATCGCGGCTTAACGCAAAGTCACCTTGATGAGTCACTTGAATAGAACCTGTTGTTTTGAAATCAACAACCTTGAAGCCACGACGCTGAAACTGATGAATGAAACCTTCTGATACCGAGTTTCCTAGCCAGTTCGTTGTGTCCATGTGTTGCAGGTCAACAAACGACGTAATCGCTATCGGAGTTCTTGCTGAGATACTCGTATTCGAAATGATCAGATCTTCGGTCATACTTTCCACGAAGAAATCCATGGTATGACGAGGGCTATCCATCAACATAAACTGACTGCCTGAATATTCAGACTTGCCGTTATAGATTGGCGAATAAGCGCATGAGGTCAACAACATGACACTCATTACTACGAGCCATTTTTTCATTCTCTTATCTCCAGATAGGTTTAGTGCTCCCTGTTCCAATATGTTCTCACCATTATTCTTTTCAATGGATTACAATGTTGGAACAGTCTTTGCTTTTCATTAATGGTTCAGATTAAGAAAAACGCACTTAAGTCAGCTTCAAGCTTATAGTTATTTGTTAAGCAATATTTATACCCAACTGGTAACGAATAGATGAAAAAAATAATTTCTTACTTATTTTCAATAAGTTCACTGATAACCATAAGCTTCAGTGCTCATGCCTCTTGGTATGAGGTTACCGGTACCGCAGCCATCGTATCGTCAGAGGAAACGGCAAGGGTCCATGCTCTGGAAGACGCGGTATATAAAGCGATCCAGTTCTCAGGAGCCGACATTGGTAGCATTGCCAACCTCACGCCCTACCTCGACGCAAACAAAAAAGAGTTTCAATTTACCAATCATGAAGTGCGCTACATCTTGGTAGAAAAAGAGAAAAAACGCAGTGGCAATATAATGATCACCGCAAGGATCGATATCTATCCTTCGGCAAATGCTTGCCATGAGAGCCAATATAAGAAGACATTTTTGGTCGGCAACATCGATGTGACTTTCCCACAGCAAGCTGTAATGGGCAGAATCTATAACATCGGTGATGATTTTGGTCATGTCGTAGATCGACAGCTGGCGCAAGAGTCTCGCAGCTTTGTTTCCGTTGGCACGACCAATTACGACATCGACAAACGTCGACCTGAAGTGATCAAGATGATCGCCCAAGACACTGGCGCACAATACATCATTGGTGGCGACATTACCGATTTAACCGCGACCATCGAGTCCAAACTGTTGAAAGACGACATCATCAATCGCCAGTTTGCGTTAGAGATGCAAGTCTTCGATGGTAAAACAGGACATCAGGTTTACAACCGTAGCTATCGTGAAGTGGCAAAGTGGCCATTTGCTAAGACCAGTGAAGTCGACACCCGCAGTGCCCGTTTCTGGGCATCAACCTACGGCAGCATGATGCTGCGTGTTAGCCGTAATATTATGTTGGACTTAGAATCGGAAGTGTCATGTAAGATCACCCTTCCAGAGGTTGCAGCGGTATTTGGTAACACTGTGACCATTGATTTAGGTCGAATGCATGGCGTACAACAAGGTGACAAACTGCAACTGTGGCACACAGGTTCGTTTATCGACCAACGCGGCTTGCCACGTAATAAGGTATCTCAAAGCGATATCACACTGACCGTTTCTCGCGTTTATGAAAACGAAGCAGAACTGACGATCGACCAACCAAGCCTTGCTGGAAGCATTCAAATTGGTGATGTGATGCAGAAAATCATGTAGTTAGCGACACGCCCGCCTCACAGTTTCTAATAAAGCCTTAGCACTTTTGTTAAGGCTTTATTTTTTTCATGGGTATTAGTTTCGGTTTTGCAGTATTTGGCGTAATCTTATTAATAACATAATCATCACTTAGCAAACTATGAGTCAGAATAATCTAATTGGTGCTACCGGTTACCGCTTTATCTCGAAAGGTAAAACCGCTTTTAAGATCCACATTCATACTCCCGAAGATACGGTGTTGCATCGGTCGGTCGGTTTTGTTCGTATGGGTGAAGACAAAGCACTGAAGAAAACCATTAAATTAAGAGATGAACTGGGCAGACAGCTATGGGGCAAATTTTGGCCCAAAGTCCTCAAAGAGCCCTACCTGATGACGCGCCTGCCTCATAGTCTAGAACCCAAAATTGTATTCAAACCAAATCCAACTCAGAGTGATCCTGAACACCGCGACGAATGCTACATCGCTAAGTGGCGTGTATTCTCAGAAAACGGCGACTACAAATACAAAACTAAGGTGTGCTCCATTAGAAAGCACGGCAGACTTGCCGCTTATAGCCAAACCAAAAGGGCGCTACTGGATGCCCACAAAGATGTGATTGATCTGCTGATCTTTATGGGTCGACTAAACAGTATCGATCTGAAGTAATCATACTCTCAACAGCGCTAAAATAATCGGAACAACTAGCCAGCTTAGAAGAACGATAAACCTGATGTTCTATCGCTATTAACTATTAGAAGATCTATCGATCATTATCAGCATCGAACAATATCGTATAAGTAGAGTGACTGATCGCCCCCCTCCCCCTGAATGTTAAACGATGCAATAGAGTTGCTATATTTGATGGATCAAGGCCTTCAAACTAGAGTTTAGGCTGACCAAAAGATCAGGCAATATCCTCGTATTCGATCCCTCTGCCGCTAAACCCCACTATGCTACTCATTATAAAGTCACTGAGCACTCCAGCCAAGAATGCCATAAAGGTTGCCCTAGCATTTTGTTTAGCTATCTACCTTGCGTTGTATTTTAACCTTGAGAAGCCTTACTGGGCGGCTATCGTGGTCAATATATTGGCCATCACTGATACTATTACTGCTGGCAAGAAAAAAGGCATTCTCAGATTGTTGGGGACGCTTTGTGGCGCGTTTGTCGGGCTTTGGTTAATCGCTGTTTTTGGGCAAGATCGATATTATTTTTTAGCAAACATCGCACTGTTACTCGCAATTTGTATATACATGGGTTCCGATCCGGTCATCGGCTATGCTTACATTACGGCATTTATTGTCTGCATCCTGCTGGCGATATCTGGCAGCTTTGATGGTGTAGCTACATTTAATATTGCGGTACTAAGGCTGCAAGAAACCCTGCTTGGCTTCGTGGTCTATACGACCATCTATAGCGTGGTTTGGCCTGAGGATGATGACACACGCTTTAACAACGAAGTCAGTGTTGTTTTAGAGGCGATGTCTCCCCTCATTCATTCACTCGCTTACAATGACTCAGCGCAGCGTTTCCAGTTACACACGAGCTGCGAGTTAAATATTGAAAGCCCGACCTTCAAAGCGCTGAACGATCTGATGCGCCTACCCGATTTGCATGGCCGTATGCCTGCCAGAAAGCAGTGGAAGCATCAACAGCAAACTCAAGCAATCTGGGTTGCCAAACAGTTACTGCAAAACGCCCATGATCAAGGGGTTGATCACAATGATTTTTCGATACTTAACCAGGCTATGGCTTTTATTGAAGCATCATCGGTTAATGTCGATTACAAGCCCCCTTTTCCAGAGACAGTCAAACAATTCTACCAGGGTAACTTTAAGAAAAAGCGCTTATTTGCCCGATTACTTGACAACAGCCAGCAACGATTAAGCAATACGTTAGTCGGCACAATGAGCTTCATCTCAGCAATTCTAGTCTGGATATATCTACCAATATCATCGGGAAGTCTGTTCATCATTAACAGTGCCATTTGCGCCTTGATATTAAGCAACATGCCTAGGCAAATGATAAAGCACTGGACCATTGGCTACTTAGCCTTTGGGTCACTGTTCCTCATTCAGTATGTTCTGCTGTTACCTTCGATGACCGAAGTATGGCAATTAATGGCATTTTACTTTGTTAATGTCTTTACGGTGTATCGCCTGTTCGCTGGTAATCAGTGGATGGTCTATCGAGTTCTCGGGGGCAACCTATTAGTAATGATTACCATGAGCGCAACGCAACTTGTGCCTGTTTATGACGTCACTACCCCTTTGAACCTACTCATTTATATGATGGTTGCACTGGCTTTCATCCGCTTTTACACCCGCTTAATACACCGTAAAAGTTAACCACTATAACCTCACACAAAGACCACTAAGGCATAAAGTAATGAAAATGAGTAAATGCTCTGCGCTTGTCGTTATCGACCTGCAACAAGGTATCGTTGATCAATTACCGGAAACCGTGTCCCGACCGATCATAGAGAACAGCCTTGCTCTCTGCGATGCATTTGATGATGCTGATTTACCCGTAATTATTGTTAATGTAGCCGGTCGTCCACAAGGCCGAACGGAACTGCAAAATAAAGCGGCTCAGCCTGACGCATCAAAGATCGTATGGGGAGAGGTCATCGAAAGCCTGCGCCTAAACCCTAATTATCGCTATCTAACCAAATATTCCTGGGGTGCATTTACCAACACAGATTTGCAGAAGCAGCTTTGTGAGCAAGGTATTACGGATATTTATCTGACCGGGGTAGCAACAAGTATTGGGGTCGAATCAACGGCTAGACAAGCATTTGAACTGGGTTATAACGTGGTGATTGTCGAAGATGCGATTGCAGATATGAACCCGATGAACCACCAGCACAGCTGCCAAAATATATTCCCAAAACTCAGTGTTTTAACAAAAGCTCAAGACTTGCTATAACTGTCTCGTCCTAAAATACGTTGACCGTATTTTCATTAAACAATAAAAAGCCGACAGCGAATTAAGCTGTCGGCTGATGATCGTTCTATCTCAAGTACATTCTATCTCAAACAAGAGAAATAGGATTAAGCGTTAGCTTCACGCTCAGCAATGAACTCAAGAGCCATCTTGATGCGAGCGATTACGCGCTCTTTACCAACAAGCTCCATCACTGCATCAACAGAAGGAGACTGACCGCCGCCTGTTACTGCTACGCGAAGTGGCATACCGATTTTACCCATGCCGATCTCTAGCTCTTCACATACTGCTGCGATAACACCGTCTTTGATGTTTGCAGTCGTGAAATCTTCAAGCGCTTCAACCTTAGCAAGCGCAAGCTCTAGTGGGCCTTTAGCAACACCACGTAGGTGCTTCTTCGCTGCGCCAGCTTCAAACTCAGAGAAATCTTCGTAGAAGTAACGAGATTGCTCAGCAAGTTCGATAAGCGTGTTACAACGCTCGCCAACTAGCTTGATCACTTCAGTGATAGCTGGACCGTTTGTTGTATCGATCTTCTGTGCGTCTAGGTGCCATTGCAGGTATTTTGCAACGTACTCAGGCTCAGATGTCTTGATGTAGTGGTTGTTCAACCAAAGTAGCTTATCAGTGTTGAATGCAGAAGCAGACTTGCTGATAGCGTTCAGGCTGAAGAATTCAATCATCTCTTCTTGAGAGAAGATCTCTTGGTCACCGTGAGACCAGCCTAAACGAACTAGATAGTTGTTTAATGCATTTGGTAGGTAACCTTCATCGCGGTATTGCATTACAGAAACAGCACCGTGACGCTTAGAAAGTTTCGCACCGTCATCACCAAGAATCATTGCACAGTGAGCGAACGTTGGAACTGGCGCGCCTAGTGCTTCATAGATGTTGATTTGACGAGGTGTGTTGTTGATGTGGTCTTCACCACGAACAACGTGTGTGATACCCATGTCCCAGTCATCCACTACTACTACGAAGTTGTAAGTTGGTGCACCGTCTGTACGACGAATGATCAGGTCATCAAGTTGGCTGTTTGCGATTTCAATGCGACCACGGATTTGGTCATCAAATACTACGCTGCCTTCTTTAGGGTTACGGAAACGGATAACGCACGCATCGCCTTCTTTTGCTGCTTCGTTTGCTGCAACAATTTTAGGGTGGTTAGCATCGTAGCGAGCCATTTCTTTGTTTTCTTCTTGCTCTGCACGAATTTCATCAAGCAGCTCTTTAGACGCGTAGCATTTGAATGCTTTGTCTTCAGCAAGTAGCTTATCAACCATTTCGTTGTAACGGTCAAAACGCTTAGATTGGTAGTAAGGACCTTCATCCCATTCCATACCCATCCATTGCATGCCTTCTAGAATTGCATCAACCGCTTCTTGAGAGTTACGCTCAAGGTCTGTGTCTTCGATACGTAGAACGAATTCACCGCCTTGGTTTTTAGCGAATAGCCAAGAGTAAAGTGCAGTACGTGCACCACCAACGTGAAGATAGCCAGTTGGGCTAGGAGCAAAACGAGTTTTAACCGTCATTTAAATACCTTGATTATGTAGGTGATTCTTTTAGTGCTCGCCATTACAAAGCCTGTAACAGAAAAATATCACTAAATTTTGGGCGCTATTTTATCACCACCGCTTAAATCTACAATCAGTAGTGAATGATTAATGCGCTGTTGTTGTACGAAAGCCGTTATTGAAAGGCCAATTACGCCCTTAAAGTCGTAAATAGATAGTCTTAGCAAGTAGATTATAGCCGCACATTCTTAATTTCCCTCTTCCATTCCAAACTGAAACCACCAGCTAGCACTCCACCAAGATCAAATTCTTGAATTTATGTTTGACCTTACCCTTACGGGAAGGTTTATGTTAGGCGTAGATGAGAATTGGAGTATCGATATGAACTACTACACAACGGCGCTCAACGGCCTAAATTGCATGGGTTGCGCGAAGAAAGTTCGCACACTGTTTAGCGATCTCGACAGCACGATGATTAATGACATATCGCCGACCTACATCGATATTTCGACTCCATTTAGTTACATTCAGCTCAACGAACAGTTAGCAACGCTTGGCTATTCTATGGGTAATCAGCTGCACCTTTCGCTATCCGGTCTGAGTTGCGGCAAGTGTGTGAGCAAACTGACTAAAGCGCTTGAACAAACTGAGCAAGCCTTAAACCTAGAAGTCAGCAAACAGGAATTATCACTGGTTACTCTGCTTTCTGAGTCTGAGGTGATTAAGCTGGTCGAAAGCCTGGGTTACCACGCAGCTCCCTACTCAGAAACGAATGACCTTTCATCGAGTTCAGATTTAGAAGACGAACAAGCAGATAAAAAGAGTGAAGATAAAACCGCAGCTAGCCAATATACCTATCACCTTGTTCTTGAGGGGATGACTTGTGCGAGTTGTGTCTCTTCGGTAGAGAAAGCACTGAAAAAGAATGAGTTTGTCGACCAAGCTCAGATCAACCTTGCCGAACAAACTGCCTTGGTTTTCACCTCCAAAACACGTGATCTCATTGAAAACAAGCTCATCGAATCAGTCAAAGCTGCGGGGTATGGCGCCGAGTTTGTTGATGATGCGGCAACACAACAACAAAAACAGCAAGAGCAACAACTTCGCACTCAACAGGCCTTCCTAAAAAATTCAGTGAGTGCGCTACTGCTTGGGGCACCGCTAATGGCATGGGGCGTGTTCGGCGGCAGCATGACCATTGCCACATTTAACGATCAACTGGCTTGGGGCTTCATTGGTGTGGTTTGTTTAGTGTTGTTAGCCACTTCTGGACGCAGCTTCTTCACCAATGCTTGGCAATCCTTGATGCATAAACGCGCGACCATGGACACGCTAGTAGCTTTGGGTACAGGCGCAGCATGGTTCTACTCAATGTTGGTTGTGCTCATTCCATCGTGGTTCCCTGAAGCTTCTCGTCATGTCTATTTTGAAGCAAGTGCGATGATTGTTGGCCTTATTTCTTTAGGTCACTACATTGAAGCCAAAGCCAAAGCACGCACCACTAAGTCTTTACAGGCATTGATTAACTTACGGCCTCAAAAAGCGGTGGTTATTGTCGATGGCAAAGAACAAACCATCGCAGTAGAAGCGATTCAGGTAGGCATGCAGGTACGAGTAAAACCCGGAGAAAAAGTACCGGTTGATGGTGTCGTAGTCTCAGGTGAATCTTATATCGATGAGTCGATGCTGACCGGTGAACCACTGCCCAACGTCAAAACAATAAATGATGGCGTTTCTGCGGGCACTATTAATGGGGATGGTAGTTTAATTATTGAAGCGACTGGGATTGGCTCAAGCACCATGCTGGCTAGGATCATTCAAATGGTTCGCCAAGCGCAAAGCAGTAAACCAGCAATCGCCAAGCTTGCCGACTCTATCTCAGCCGTTTTTGTTCCGGTTGTGGTCGCAATCGCAGTTGCTGCCGCCTTAGTTTGGTTTTTTGTTGGCCCACAACCAAGCGCCAGTTACATGTTAGTGGTATCAACCACAGTGCTGATCATCGCTTGTCCATGTGCCTTAGGCCTTGCGACACCACTTTCAATTACTGTCGGCGTTGGCAAAGCCGCTGAGTTTGGCGTTCTGATCAAAGATGCCGATGTGTTGCAATCTGCAAGCAAAATTGATGCTGTCGTGTTTGATAAAACAGGCACCCTAACCCAAGGTAAGCCAACCGTTCAGCAAGCCTTTTATGGCGATTTATCAGAACAAGAATTACTGGCTTGTGCTTATTCAGTAGAAGTAGGATCTGAGCACCCACTTGCCAAAGCCGTTTGCCAATATGCAGAGAGCTTGGAAGTTTCAGTACTCCCACACAGCGAATTTGAAAACCAACGAGGGCTTGGGGTTCAAGCAACAATTAACGGCAAGAAAGTGCAAGTTGGCTCGCTTAAGTACCTCACCCAATTAGGTATCAATACAGAGGTTGGCGCGGATTTCATCGAGCTTTGCCGCTCGCAAGCGTGGACGCCTATTTTCATTGCGATTGACCAAAAACTGGAAGGCATATTGGGCATTTCAGACGCGTTAAAAATAGATAGCAAACAGGCGATAGCTCAACTAAAATCCGCCGGAATTCACACTGTGCTATTAACGGGCGACAACGACTCTGTAGCTCAAGCGATAGGTAAAAACGTCGGTATCGACGAAGTGATTTCAGAAGTGCTTCCAGAGCAGAAAGCTCAACACATTGTTCAGCTGCAACAGCAATATAAGAGTGTTGCCATGGTCGGAGACGGTATTAACGACGCGCCTGCACTTGCTCAAGCAGATATAGGCATAGCAATGGGTAGCGGCAGCGATGTGGCGATTGAAAGTGCGCAAATGACACTACTCAACTCGTCGCCATTATCTGTCAGTAACGCGATTGAGCTTTCCCAAGCGACCGTGAGAAACATGAAGCAAAACCTGTTTGGTGCCTTTATCTATAATTCACTTGGTATTCCAATTGCGGCTGGTGTGCTCTACCCATTCTTTGGATTTTTACTTAGCCCTGTCGTTGCAGGCGCTGCGATGGCGATGTCATCAATCACCGTAGTCAGCAATGCCAACAGATTAAGACTGTTCAAACCCACTCATTCTAATATCAACAAAAACCATATTCATGAGGTTAACCATGATTCGTAAAATTATGACTCTTACTGCACTCGCTGCAATCTCAGGACAAGCTTTAGCTACTGATGTTCTAAACCACAAATCTCCATACTGCGGCTGCTGCACAGAATGGACAGAACATATGCGAGATGCTGGGTTCGATGTTACTGAGAAGCTCCACGATGATATGAACCCAATCAAGCAGAAGCTAGGGGTAACACAGGAGTTAGCCTCTTGCCACACTGCAGAGAGCGACGGTTACGTATTTGAAGGACACATTCCAGCAGATGACATTAAAGCCTTTCTAGAAAACCCACCACGTAATGCGATTGGTTTAGCGGTTCCGGGTATGCCAATGGGTTCGCCAGGCATGGAGTATGGCGATAAGAAGAACGAGTATTCTGTGTATGCGTTTAATGAAAAAGGTCAGGTGTTTGAATACCGTCACTACAACGGAAAATAGAACCTAAACAGACCTACACACAGCAATAAAAAGAAGTCATAAAAATAGAGCCTAGCATTCAGTAAACCCAAGACTGTGGTTTACTTGCTAGGCTCTTTGCTTTTGGACAGTAAAGCAAATCTTGTCGCGGCACCAACCGGGCTGTTAGTACCGCTATGTTCCCCTCGCTAATTAGCTAGCAAGCTATTTAGCGAAGAAGCTCACTCGGCTAATAATCTAATAGACTAAGCAACCAAGCGAATCAGCTTAGAAGCCGTAAGAAGCACCGAATACGAATGCGTTGTTCTGCTTAGAATCGCCGTTTGCGAAATCTACACCGTTAGCTTGGCTACGGAATTCAAAGTAAGGTTGAACACCTTGACGAGTCCATGTTGCACGTAACTCGTGGTCCATCGCTTCAGCATCAATCATGTATACGTTGTTGTAGCTAAGCGCTAGGTCAGCATTCACTGTGTAAGCAATGCGGTTATCCATGCGGTAGTCTGTGTCAGCATTAGCTGAAGTATCATCGATGTGTGCACGAGTACGGTTACTAATAGAGATGCCGTTGTCGAAGTTGTAACCGATCTTAACTAGTGGACGGAACTGAATGCTTTCGCCTGCAGAGAATAGGTGTTGGTAACCCGCAGCAACCCATAGGTTGTCAGTGATGTTGAAAGATTGCTCACCACCTACAGTGATGCCTGGAGTAGTATTACCTGCACCGCCATTTTCAGATTCAAGTTTGCCCAGTTGGATACCATCAAACTCAGAATAAACCGTGAAGCCGCCTAGAGAGTTGTCAAACGTGTGACCAGCTTCTAGCGTAGAAGTCATGTCAGAACCGTGGATACGGCCATCGTCATGAATTTGGATGTTACCCGTTACGTAAGAAGAACCAGCAAAAGCACTAGAAGCGAAAGCAAGAGAAAGAGCACTTAGAGCGATAATTTTTTTCATAGTAAACTGCCTTAGTTTAATTTTTTCAGCGGCACATCTTCGGTACATCATTCACCTTCACCGCTTGAGTTGTTGGTAGCCTCCCTGGCATGAAATCTATGTTGCTCGAATTAATTCGCGTTTAAAAATAAAAGGGACAGCAGAGTGATCCCTCTCACTATCAAAAAAAGACAAGTTATTTAAAACTTTAAAATCAACAACTTAAAAACATAAAAATTGATAAAAAACTTAAGATGGAAAAATATACAGATCGGGATCACGTTATTTCACGAAGAAAAATTAGATCTAGATAGTTGAATCACATCTGATTTAGAGTTTTTTACAGGGGGCTTATTTTTTGAAGAGAATAATGAGAAGCGCGTCACTTTTGGGATTAAAGTCACCTTATGTGCATTGTTGATGATATGACCAAAGGCGATTTCTATATGTTTCAGTTTTGGATATGCACCTAATTCGCAGTAAACAAAAAGAGCTCCCGTTTTATCTTGAATAAGATAAAGGTCAGGAGCTCTTCTACTAATAGTGCTTATCGATTATTTAACTGAGGTCACTCGACTTACTTTCTCACCACTTTCTGAAATAGAGCGGATGTAAGTCTCACCAGAAACTGATGGACGTTGTTGCTCATCGTATGTTAGCCAGTTTTCGCCATCAGCAGAGTATTGCAGCTCTACACCTGGGAATTGAACGTTCATCGCTAGCTTACCGTCAACAACCTTCGCACCTGGAACTGGTAGTCGGTAATCAATACCCGCTTTTTCTAGCTTAGCTAGCTCACGTTGACCAAGAATATTCGCGAAGCGATTAAAGTCGCTGTTCAACGCTTGCTTATTCACTAAGTTAGTTTCTTGAGAGTATTCAACACCAACCTTGTAGTCGTTTTCCCAATCTGCTCGGTGCCATGCGCGCTCTGCTGCTGCCAATACGCGAGGGAACACCATGTATTCATATTGCTCGTCAGTACGTACTGTTTCTGACCAAAGTTGAGCTGACAGACCGTAGAAAGGTTTCGCTTCAACCTCACCTTTACCAGTAAAACCATTGCCATCACGGTCTAATGATGTTTCTGCGTTTTGTGGCATGTTTTCTGGTGCGAAGCCAAACATCTTACGAGTATCGGTTGCACGTGTTGCCCAGTAGTAACCACGCTCAGCTGCATCAACTTCGTATGGCATATCCATGTATACGTAGTCTGGGTTAGAGACAATCACGTCATACCCTTTTGCTGACCAATCGTATACTGATGAAGTTCCGCCCCAGTAAAGAACGTCCCAGAAGTTCACGCGTGTACTTTCGGTCGCAAATGCTTCCTCGCCTTCGCTGTATTTCAGACCATCTTGCCATGCTTGGAAGTGGGGAATACCCTTCTCAGCAACAATCTTAGAAACCTGTTCTGCGAAGTGGCTTGGTAGATGACCGAAATCGCTTACAGTACCATCAGCGATCAATGACTGACATTGTGGTGATTGTTGGAACGGCTTATCTTGCTTAGACAAATCGATGTTGCCTTTCCAAGCCACTTTATCTTCTGCATTAATATCTTGTAAGCCTGCGCCTAACTTGATGTTTTTCGCTTCATCGCCGCCGAAGTGCCAAGTCGTTAGCGGTACGCCCGCTTCTTGGTGCATTGCCGCCACTTCAGAGATTACTTTATCGACGAAGTGAGTTGATGACTCCATACATGGGTTAATGAAGCTTTGCTTATCGTAGAACTGAACCGTGGTTACATTCGATGTATCTTGCGGATCCATCAAGCGGTATTCGTTCGCTTCTGCTTCTTTGCCTTCCGCCATGAGACGAGTGTAACGCGCTTCCATTGATACCACAGCTGAACGAGCGTGTGCTGGCATATCAATTTCAGGGATAACTTCGATGCTGCGCGCTTTAGCGTAGCTTAGGATCTCGACGTAATCCGCTTTACTAAAGAAACCAGAGCCAAAGTTGTCTGTTGTTGGACCAGAACCTAGCTGAGGCAGTAAGCAGCTTTGTTCATCCAAATCAAAACAACGATTAGACCCTACATCCGTTAGCTCTGGTAAACCTGGAATTTCTAAACGCCAACCTTCATCATCCGTTAGGTGAAGGTGCAGTTTATTCATCTTGTATGCCGCCATTTGATCTAGCGTTGCTAGGATGGCATCTTTTGAGTGGAAGTTTCGAGCAACGTCCACCATCACACCACGATAATCAAAGCGCGGCGCATCTTTAATTGACAGTTGTGGTAATGATTCAGCGTTCTGACTATCTATTAGGCCAAAAATAGACTGAACTGCGTAGAAAGCACCCGTTTTATCAAACGCTTTAATTGCAATCCCCTCTTCCGAGATGCTTAGTTCATAAGCGCCAGATTTCGCTAAATCACCCGTAAACTGAGTAGGAACAACAGCGACACTCACAGGTAGGTCGCCACTCACATCTACGTTTACCACATCTGCACGTTCTTCAATTGCTGCGAATTGCTCAGCGTCGAATGCGTCTTTAGGTAGGGCAATACCACCAGCAATGCTAACTGAACCTTCACCGGCTTCTACCGACATTGGCGTTGGTAGTAAAGTAGTTGATACGTCTTGCGTTGCTAGATCAGCATTCTTTTCAAAACGCGTCACCGCTGTCGCCATTACGTTATTATCATCAGGCGTACGCTTAAGGTTATTACCCTCTAGACCAGTTACGAACGATGCAACATCTTCTGTATTCAATGATGCAATCATCTTAGGTTCTGCGTTTGGCGCCGTCACGAATGCACCTGGCATAAAGTCAGTTTCAAACAGTTGCCAGTATTCACTCGTTAACGGAAGAACCACTTCTTCACCAGCCGCAAAGCCGTCAAATTTTTCAGTAGGTTCTAGCTTGTGAAGGTCACCAGTAACGCGAGTGATCTTAAATTGCTCATTATCAACATCTAAAATAAGACGAATACTGTGGAAGTAGATGCTCCAATCTTTAGAGTCAATCGCTTCACCGTCATTGGTTAGCGTCATGTTCACTTTATTACATGACGCCCATTCAGCACCTAGGTCCTGACAAGCCAAGCCTTCATTCGCACCATGATTAGTTAGAATTTCGTACTGAACATCAAGATTATCAGCCAGTGCATTCACTACTTTTTGTTCTGGTGCTTGCGTTACTGCACAACCTGTTAGGCCAGCCAATACCGCTACAGATAGTAAGTTTCTCTTCAACATCGTATTCACCCATAAATTAAAAATTGAGTAAGAAGCAAAATGGAGCGCTTCGAAAGTTAGATAAACTATATGGGCTTATTTTTTACCGTGAATTAAATCGAGCTAATAAAGTGATCGGCTTCAAATCTCAAAAATATTGATAAATTTAATTTAAATAAAATCATCAAGTTACAAGCAACGGCACTTCCGTCATTTTAATTTTGACGTAAAATTTGAGAAATGAATCACAATCTTTTTTACCGATTTCATAAAATCGTGTCATTGGTAGTCAGAAAGGATTTAGAGTTTCAGCGTATTGTTATACTTTTCGTACAAACAACGTGACATTGTTCTCAAAAAAAACCGTTAAAAAACACCGTCAAAATCGATTTTAACGAGTTTAATACTTCCTTAAGGAGCTCCCTTTGCGTCCACTCTGGTACATGGTTTTATTCGTTCTCGCTTTTTCAGCTAGGCAAGCGGTCGCCGAGCCCCTTTATTGGCAAGCACAAAAGGATGATCTGACACTCACTATCTTAGGTTCAGTGCACGTTGGAGACGAGAGTATGTACCCCCTTCCTTCGGCGATCACCGACGCGCTAAAAAACAGTGATGGCTTAATTATCGAAACGGATATCAGAAAGTCTGATGGTGTTGTATATCCCCGCAACAAACTCACGACTGCCGATGTACTCAATACAGAACAGCTGCAATTATTAACCGACATATCAAAATCATTGGGCATGCCGACGCAACAACTGCTTCGCTCACCGCCTTGGGCAACTTCTCTCTCCATACAAATGCAGCAGTTAAAAAACCTTGGTTATGGCTCCGCCAGCGGCGTTGATGCGACGCTAGCGAACAAAGCGACTACCCAAGATGTTCCGGTTATCAGTTTGGAGCCTCTGCAATTCCAAATAGACCTGATGACAAAACAAAAGGACGACGGTAAAGAGTGGTTAGTCAGTAGCCTTGAAGAATTTGACCAAACTGATCGCGTGGTTCATTGCCTGATTGAAAGCTGGAAAGCGGGTGATTTAGCGAAGCTGGAAGCCTTCTCAGAACTGTCAGAGATGTCGCCTGAACTTGAGAAAGCATTCTTAACCGATCGCAACATAGACTGGGCAAACAAACTATCCTCCAATGATTGGAAGCTTAAGACTAAAGGGAACTACATGATAGTAGTTGGTACCTTGCACCTAATTGGAGAAGGTAACCTTATACAGTTATTAGAAAAGAAAGGCTTCAGTGTCATTCAGCAATCACAAAGCCAATCAGCCCAATGTCAATTTGAGACTAGCTAAAAAAGCTAACGATGCTCAACCTCATTTTGTTTTCGTTATAAAAGCATTTCCTTAATAACAGAATCTTTACATTTAATAGCACCATTGCAGTGCTATTATCTTTCGCTCTTTTTACCTATGGCGTTGTTCTAATGAAACCAGTACTTTTTGCTTTCCCTTTAGCCCTCACGATGCTGATGCCCTCAATAGCCTCAGCCAAAGAAACATGCACCATCGAACAGTTTCAGGCGATAGACATACAACCGGATACCAAAGGCGGTGTATTAGATAAAGAAAGCGGACAGTTTTTGATTACAGAGAAACCACCGATGCGCTGCGCCAATATTACGTTCACAACATCTACAACACGAAACCGTATCGCAAGCCAAATGAACAACAATTTTGAAGCAAACTTTTACGACAACCAAACGGGAAGTTCTCACTCGGTGACGTTTGATGAAGATGAAGTAAAGGCAGGTTACATTCGAATAGGCCCGAATAAGCCAGCGGAAGCGTATGTTTGTTTTGTTACCTCGGAAACACCGATAAAAGATATTACGTGCGATGTGAATTGATCATTGAGTTGCTTGAAGAAAAAAACAGGGCTAAGGGAAAGGTCCGTTTTCCGCATAGCCCTATTTTGCTGCTTACTCGGTAGCTTAAAGTATGTCTGTACTCGCTTCGGAATAACGTGCGATAATCGGATTTTCTAATGCATTCGGATCGCCCGGCGACCACATTCCACGCTTCATTCCTTTCACAATCAAATGAATCACCGCGGCATCAATAGCAGACATCACAGCAATATTGACCGGTTCATTTTGGCTATAGCCCATTTCAACTTCCAACAGTTCTTTGTAATCAACAAATCGAAATGCGCCGAACCCAATCTCGTGTGAAGAGATAGTTTTAGTGGTGGTGACACTCAATAGAACTTGCCCGGTTCTAACGTCAACCGCTCTTAAATTCACAGTGACTTGATCCGTTCTATATTGTCCAGAACCACCGATCCCAAGATACTTAGCACCCGCACCGCCTGTCACGATATTCGAGTCATAAGCCACAATCCCGCCTTCGATGACGATGTTAGCGGAACTCAAAGACGACAAGTCTGCCCCATGATTATTTACGACCTTATCTTTTTTCTGAGCCGCTCGAATAATCTTACGTTCAGTCAATAAGTTTTGGAGCCCTTCACGCTCCAGAGGTACAAACCACTGAGAGTCGATAAGTGCTGTCGTCAATAAAGACGTCCCACCCTGTGGCACTGCTGTGGAAAAGTT
Source organism: Vibrio sp. 1S139 (assembly GCF_041439475.1). Lineage (NCBI taxonomy): Bacteria > Pseudomonadati > Pseudomonadota > Gammaproteobacteria > Vibrionales > Vibrionaceae > Vibrio > Vibrio sp. 1S139. The sequence goes on along the minus strand of NZ_JBGOOD010000008.1, from coordinate 20,004 downwards.
ACTGTTTGGCTGAGGCTTGTATTGGCCTGTTTGATCTCTAAAGTCATAAACTGAGACCAATATTTTCCCGCGAGGCTGAGGTAATGAGATAAGATCGGTATAAGTCGATCCTCTCGGCATCAGTTTTGGCGTTTCAGAAGTCTCTGGAATTTGCATAGAGTAAGTGCACCCTCCCAACACAAAGGTCAAGAGGACGATAATGATCGATTTCATAACACAATCCTTGTGATTAGAGGTCTGGGTTTAGTCCCGAAACACTGATTTCTGTTGATTCCCCTGTCGCTTTATCGACGATTTGAACGAGTAAGGTCCCGGAGTCGTCAACAATATTGAGGAAAAAGTCATCTGTTTCTAACTGCCCTGTATTTCCGTTACCTACATCAGCAAGCAACTGGCTTATCAAACGAGACTCTAAACTAGACGCTAAACGATCTAAGGCTGATTCTTGCTCATCAAAGATATCCCTTGCACTTGGGTCTTCATAATCATTGATAGCATTAGCGTGATTAAAAAGGTGAGAACTGTTTAAAGCGTTTCCGCCAAAACTTGGATTTACGGGCGTATAAACTAATTCGCTTGAGTAAACCGAAGGCGAAACTATCAGCGCAATGAGCGCGGCCTTTCTGAAAAATATCGACATCCTTGGCTCCTTAAAATTCATCATGGTCTAGATCGTAAGTGTCCTGAAAGAGTCTCTCTGCTTGCCATCTGATAATGTAATTCCCTACAACTCGAGTGGCATCGGCAGCTCGTTCTTTCGCTTGTCTACGACCAGGGGACAACGCCGTACGGAAGATCGGTTTTCTAGAGTGTTGAACCTCTATGATGCTTCCAGATAAAGCCGTTGGCCTCTCTTTTACCGTCAAATTTTCCTTAAGGTTGGGATAACTCTCGTTGAGCGATTGCGAGAAGAAGAAGTAGAAGTCATCGCCTAAGCGCGTAATTGTTCTATCCACTATGATCCCGTCAACTTCGCTAAAGTCGTTAAACTTTTCCTTCAGGTTATTTGTCGAATCCTCAAGTTTTGTTCCATTTTCTAAGGGAGCACCGTTTTCAAGACCATGACTCGTATCCCCTGCACTAACAGCGCAAGAAAATAGAGTAATTGTAAGCAGCTTGATTTTCATGTGGGCTCCCATTCAAAGTCCATTTACAAAATGAGAATGTGGTTCGTTGAATCTATACAAAGCCTAATCCATGCTCACAGTGGCATATATAAACTTTAGGTTTAATCTCCGGGAGAAATTAATGAACTAAGGAGGGGCTGTACAAGTTAATTACTAATTAAATTTCTAATATGCAATTAAATATTTTCACCTTTAAGTTTATAGATGATATTCACCTAGAAACCTAAGATGTTCTCATGCTAGTGAGTTACACGGCGTTCAACACGGAATATATATTTAGTTGAATAAACACGCATCAGACACTTTAGGATAAAGATAATGATAAGTCGGACAGCAGCACTTACCAGCTTAACTTGCTTATATTTATCAATAGGTAGTTTTAATGTTGCTATAGCCTCTGGTATTGAGGGGGATTTTTTACATAATGTCGATCAGGACATTATTAATGACTATAGCGACTTATATAACATTTCATCTGGGGACTTAGATAACTACTCAGAGATAGATATAACAAACAGTTCTGATTCAAACTCAACGATTATTCAATATAGTCCTGGAATTAAAGCGAATAATAGAGCGAAGATTAAACAAAGTGGTCACTCTAATTCAGCAAATATTACACAAGTGGGACGAAATAATGTTGCGTATATCAATCAAGATGGATCGAACAATACCGCTGCAATTGGGCAACTTGGCGGAAATAGCGAAGCGCTGATTTCCCAAGACGGAAACCACAATTTAGCGGTAATAGGACAAGCGAACTTCTCAGGGCAAGGGAGTCAATTAAGTATTGACCAAAAAGGCAACCATAATACGGCATTTATGGCTGGGTCTGGAGGAGACAACTTAGGAATTTCTCAAGATGGGCACGACTTCGCGATAGTCAATGCGTCGAGCTCGATGAGAATCTACATCAATCAAGCAAATTAGCGCGCAGTATGGATAGCTTGATTCAAGGTCACTTCATTTGAAGTGATACATAGTCGACATGGAAATGTATAAGGATACAACTTATGAAACTTACACAAATTGGAATTATAGTCGGTGCCGTTATTGGTTTTAATGCAGCTCATGCTGATCCACTTCCAGATTCAGCACCTGTACTAGGACCTGGTGTTAAAGAAGGAACTACTGATCTAGGCATTGCAGGCAAGGTTGCAGCTATTGAGCCCTTAGCGATGGATAACACCGCAATTTGGCAAATGGGTGATGGTGACCATGCGAACGTATTGATTGAGCAAAACACGTCAGGTACCACTGACGGCCATATCGCACTTGTTGATACTCACAACAGTAAGCGCTCAGATGTAGTAGTGAAACAAGACGGTAATCTCAACGAGGCGCATGTAAAACTACGCTATAAAAGAAACAACGCGCTTATCGACCAAGATGGCTTGAGCAACCAAGCTAGAGTGAAAGTAAAAGGTTCAGGTAAAAACAACGATCTACGTGTTACTCAAGATGGCGACTATAACATTTCCGTAGTGAAAGCGAAAGGTAGCTCAGTACGAAACGAAGCTGACGTATACATCAACGGTGACTCAAATACTACTTACACAGAGTTTAGTAACGGTGGCGTTGAGAGAAACGATGTTGCTATCGATATCTGGGGTGATGGAAACTATGTAGAAACCATCGTCAATACAGATGTAGGTGGTGGTGATAGAAACGATGTAGATATCGATCTAATGAACAGTAACGATAACCGTCTATTTACGTTACAAACTGGTTCATATTCAAACGCAACCATTGATTTGACGAACAGTGACATGAACCAAATTATGATTGAGCAAACGTCTTACGACAATGCTGCTGTTTTAGGTAATGGTGCAAACGGTAACGTCGGTCTTATTTACCAAAACTAATATGAATATTAATAATCTATATAAAACGGCGTTGATCGCCGTTTTATTTTTATCCAGCGAACCAAGCTACGCTTCCCCTTCTAGTTCACTTCAATGCAATTTAAGTAATAAAAGTGTCATTCTTTTATTAAGTAACAAAATATCATCCTCATTTACTGTACACACCAACAACAATTCTACATTTCAACAAAAATCAAACCTTGGAAAAACCAAAATAATTATGCATAAAAATCAACTACCTTTAACCATAGAATTTAAAAATGACAATTATATTTGGACAATTGAGTCAGACTGTACAATAAACAAAAAATCCACCTGACAGCTAACTTATTTACCTTCTCTTGTTCTCTAAAGTAACATTCATAAAACTTATTGATTAATTAGACTTTAAGTTAGCCAAATATGCATATGTGATATAAACTATAAAATCTAATAAGGATGTTATGGGTGAATATAAGGAGCTGGCACATGGCTAAGATGGGGGCATACCAAGCCATTTTACTTGCGGAAAACAACCTACAATCAACGCTACTCAAAGAATCTATCGAACAAAAAATCAACATCAGTATCAAACTCATATCGCCTGAAAGACTGAGTACCACAGCACTCAAAAATCAAGAGTTGGATCTCATTATTATTGATTACCCAACAATGACTAAGCAATACACTGAAAAGTACCAAGAGCTTAGAGATGACGTGGCAAGCGACGTCCATGAAGTATTGCTCAATACCCCACATGATTTCCCTCATTCAGAGATGCTGAAGTGGCAATTTTTGGTCGGTATTTTTTATGCATCAGATACACTTGAGAAGCTAGTTACCGGATTTAACTGCATCTTACAGGGTGAAATGTGGATGAGTAGAAAGCTCATTTACCAGTACATTAGCTTCTACAGAGAGAGGCAGTGCGCGAAAACCAGTCCTTATTACCTCAAGCTCACTAAACGCGAACAGCAGATCATCAAACTACTCGGTGATGGCGCATCTAACACGCAAATTGCGGACACACTCTATGTCAGTGAGAATACAGTTAAAGCACACCTTCACAATACATTCAAAAAGATCAAGGTGAAGAATCGCTTACAAGCTTTGATCTGGGTTAAGAACAACGTTGCGACAAATGAGTTTGTCCAATAGACCTAACTCTCTGCCCTCAACCATAAACAGTCAATGCAGTTAGAATGTAGAAATCCCAAATACAAAAAAGCCGTAGCATCTCTGCTACGGCTTTCTTTAATGTGGTCGGTGAAGAGGGATTCGAACCCCCGACCCTCTGGTCCCAAACCAGATGCGCTACCAAGCTGCGCTATTCACCGAGATATCTAACTGGCTCATTGCCTGTCGATGGAGCGTATAATACGGGTTCTGAATTTATCCGCAAGGGCTTTTTCTCATATTTATTGCGATTTTGAATCGTTCGAACAAAAGACATACAACAACGAGCATGATGTGACGAAAAACACACAGTTACCAACAAGTATTTAACTTATGAAACAGGATTGATCCAGATCAGTGAATTGATAATGCTTGTTAATACACTAAGCCATGTCATATAACTTTGAGGTATACACATGGACTTTTGGCTAGATCTCCTATTTGGTAATGCGGTGGGACTATCTTCAATGATAGTAATCTTCGGGGCTCTGGGTCTCATGATGTTTTATGGAGGCTTCTTCATATACAAAGTTATGACTGAAAAATCTCCTCACTAGAATCGCTCAGCCTAAATCATTTACCTCAAGCATCATTACTTGCGGGTAAATATTAAAACGCTTTGCACCGGAGCTGATTTCTCTTGTCACCTCCGGTTTTTTCATTTTTAAACCCCGTCCCAACTTAGGTATACTTACCCAATCCTTCCCCAACTTGAGATACACACTATGTCTCATGATGACGACTTAGATCTATTCCAAGAAATGATGGGCGACGTTAAACGTATCGACCATGACACCGCCGAACACCAGAAAGTACACCGAGTCACAGAATCTCACCTTGCCAAGCGTGAAGCTGCTATGTGGCTATCTGATGACGAGAAAGACTACTTATCATTAGGCTACTCACCAATGATAAGGCCAGACGATGTTATTGCTTATAAAAAAGACGGTGTACAAGAAGGCGTATACAAAAAGCTGCGCCTAGGCAAATACCCGATTCAAGCCAAGCTAGACCTTCATAGGAAAACACTGAAAGACGCACGTAACGAAGTGCTTTCATTTTTGCGTCAGTGTTTAAGAATGGATGTTCGTACCGTCATCATTGTTCATGGTAAGGGCGAACGTTCGAGTCCACCAGCAATGATGAAAAGCTACGTTGCAAATTGGCTAACGCAAATCAACGATGTGCAATGCGTTCATTCTGCTCAGCAATTTCATGGTGGTACTGGCGCAGTCTATGTCATGCTCAGAAAGAGTAATGAGAAAAAACTAGAGAACAGAGAGCGCCATCAAAAGCGCACCAGTTGATAGGTTGAGCTAGATAAATAGGCGAATAACGATTTTGCATCAAGACCGATATTTCGTGCCTAGACTCACACCAAGTGCTAAAATTGCCTCAGTTAACGAATTCCAACTCAAAGCAACTACCCAAAAGTTGCTTTTTGTTTATCTATATTTCCGTTGTGAAACGCTAAGAGAATATCATGTCACAAGAATCCCAAGCTAAACGCCTTAATAAATACATCAGTGAAACTGGTTTTTGTTCACGTCGTGAAGCAGACAAATTGATCGATGCAGGCCGAGTTACTATTAATGGCAAGATCCCTGAGATGGGAACGAAAGTATTACCAGGTGATGATGTTGAGATCGACAATAAACCTGTTCGCTCAAAAGAGAAGCCTATTTACATTGCTCTTAATAAACCGACCGGCATTACCTGTACGACTGAGCGTGATATTCCTGGCAACATCGTCGACTTTATCGGCCACCACAAGCGAATTTTCCCAATTGGTCGTCTAGATAAGCCTTCTGATGGACTTATCTTCCTGACCAATGATGGCGACATCGTAAACAAGATTCTTCGTGCGGGTAACAACCACGAGAAAGAGTACGTGGTTCGTGTCGACAAGCCGATTACGACTGAGTTCTTGAAGCAAATGGGCGCTGGCGTTCATATTCTCGATACTGTGACCTTGCCATGTAAGGTCGAGAAAGAAACCAAGTTCTCGTTCCGAATCACATTAACGCAAGGCCTTAACCGCCAAATTCGCCGTATGTGTGAAGCATTGGGTTACGAAGTATTTAAACTGCGCCGTGTTCGTATTATGAACATCTCACTAGATGGTATTCCTAACGGAAAATGGCGCTACCTGAGCGACGAAGAGATCACTGAAATATTAGCGATGTGTGAAGGCTCAGTAAGTACAGAAGATGCGTCAAAAATGAACGCCAAAGGTCAGCGTATTCGTAAAGCGACTGACGCAAAACTTTTTGACAGCCGTGAAGAAAACCAAACCTCAACAGCGCGCCGTAATCAAAACGAGAACCGTACTCGCACTTACCGTGGTAATAACGCGGATGAATTCCGCCATGCGCCAAACTCGAAGCGTGGTCGTAATTCGTCGAATAGTGAAAGCGGCGGCAACACCGAGAACTGGAAATCGAACTCTCGTTCAGAGCGTTCTAATTCAGATAGAAACCGTTCGGATCGCAATCGTACAGATCGCGACAATAACGATCGTAGAAGCGGTAAGCCAGCAAACCGTAGTCAAGATTCAAACAGACCAAATAAACCAGCACAGAAACGTGTTAGTGGCACTTTAGGTCTGAAAAAGTAGAATGACTCCTTATACAGAAACGCCCACTAATGAGTGGGCGTTTTTGTTTATTGTTCGGTACGTCATGGCTTTTAACGACTAACCATCAACTTGCAAGCACAAATCAGTAAACTGAGCTCGAGTCAGTTGAGCTAAGTCTTTAGGGGCAAGTTCAATTTCTAAACCTCGCTTTCCCGCACTCACACATATTGTTTCAAATTCTGTCGCACTAGAATGAACAAAAGTCGGCAGCGCTTTTTTCTGACCAAGCGGGCTGATGCCACCAACAACATAACCCGTGGTTTTCTGAGCAATATCTGGATCAGCCATCTCTGCTTTTTTTCCTTCCGCCGCTTTTGCTGCCAGCTTTAGATTGAGCTTCTGGTCGACAGGAATAACGGCAACCGCCAAATCTTTCGCCACACCATTCAAGCAGAACAACAGCGTTTTGAATACACGTTTGGGATCTTGACCAAGCGCTTCAACGGCTTCTAATCCATAGTTCGTATTATTCGCATCATGATGATACTGATGAACACTATGAGCGATTTTCTTTTTCTTGGCGAGATTGATTGCAGGGGTCATAACAAATCCAAACGGTAGATAAACAAAAAACGACGCCGAGGCGTCGCTTTAGTTAAATTTATCATGGTGCTAGAGTCAATCTAATTTAGCACCTATTGATACAATTGCTTGGATTCAATTACTTGTAAACCATTTGGCCAGAAGGCGCGTACTTATTCACGTCAACCGGGCTATTCGCTTCTAGGTACTCTTTCAGTACTTCAGCATCAACAAAACCAGTATTCACGTAACCTGGGTGGTCAGACAGTTTAGGGTAACCGTCACCACCAGCAGCGTTAAAGCTTGGTACTGTGAAGCGGTATGTTTCGTCTAAACGCAGCTGTTTGCCACCGATGAATACATTCGATACTTCACCGTTTGCTACTGTCATAGAGATACCAGCAAACTGAGCATAAGCACCAGAATCGATTGGTTTCGTCGCCACGACATTTAGGTAATCTAAAACCTCTTTACCCGTCATATCAGTGTAAGTCAGGATGTTTGCAAAAGGTTGTACTGTTAGTACATCTTTGTAAGTCACTTCACCCGCTTCAATTGAGTCACGAACACCACCAGAGTTCATTACAGCGAAATCTGCTTTTGCGCGCTCCATGTGAGAGGTTGCAATCAAACGACCTAGGTTAGTTTGTTGGAAGCGAACGACGTTACGATCGCCTTCAAGCTTGCCATTTGTCTCAGCGATTTGAACTTCTAGCTGTGCCTGACCTTGCTCTTGGAAAGGACGTAGGAATTCAAGTAGCTCTGGGTCTTGTGCGATTTCATCTTGAATAAGAACACGTTGCTTCTTACCGTCGATCTTAACTTTCTTCTTAAGGTTAACAGGAACTAGATCGTAGCTCACCATCTCTAGCTCGCCATTACGGAATTCGTAATCAGCACGACCTACGTACTTGCCCCACTCGTGAGCTTGAACGATGTAAGTACCGTTCTGTACGTCAGGCTTACACTCATCACCCGGCTTGAAGTTTTTCTTCGCAACGTTAGGGCCTTCCATACATACAGGCTCTTGAGAGTGACCACCAACGATCATGTCTAGATCGCCTTCGTTTAGGTAACGAGCAAGTGCGACATCACCCGGAGCATTAACACCACGTTGGCCATTTTCGTAGTGACCCATATGAGTCACAGCAAAGATTAGATCCGGTTTTTCTGTTTCTTTAAGTTCAGCGATTAGCTTCTTCGCTTCTTCTTTAGGATCACGGAAGTCGATGCCTGCGATAAATTCAGGGTTACCAATCTTTTGGGTATCTTCAGTTGTTAAACCAATAACCGCAATCTTGATGCCTTGCTTTTCGAACATCTCGTAAGCTTGGAACTTACGTTCACCTGTCGCTTTATCGTAGATGTTTGCAGATAGCATTGGGAAGTTAGCCCAGTCGATCTGCTTTTGTAATACGTCTAAAGAGTTATCAAACTCGTGGTTACCCAATGCCATGGCATCGTAACCAATTTTGTTCATACCTTTAAAATCAGGTTCTGCGTCCTGAAGGTCTGACTCTGGAACACCCGTGTTGATGTCACCACCAGATAGAAGCAACACGCTACCGCCTTCTGCTTCAACTTCTGAACGAAGTTGGTCAACTAGCGTTTTACGTGCAGACATGCCGTATTCGCCATATTTATTCTGCCAGAAACGACCATGGTTATCGTTTGTGTGAAGAATCGTTAGCTTGTAAGTTTCGTCTTGGTTCCAATCATGAGCTGATTGAGACGCACACCCAGCTAGAGTAGCTAGAATTGCAGCACTTAGTGCTGTCTTTAGAATAAGGCGTTGCTTCATTGTCATACCTTTGAACTTTTTAGGGAATCCACTGCTTTTTATAATCTATTGCGACCCCTTTCCTGGAGTTCGAACAATAAGACTTCAACATGACTAATCTTAAATTAACATTCTAGATGTAACACAACGATTTCATATTTATGTCGAATTGGTCACGCATAGGTCAACAGTTAAGTGTAACAAAATTATGAGATTACACTCAAACTTCCCCTGCATCACAAGCAATCGTTTACTTACAAAGTGTGATGAATATCAGTAATTTACTGCAAACAGGACTGACCTCACACTCATATAAGAGTTTCTTAGGTAATAACCCACCACGTTAACAACTCTTTAAATGAACGGTTTATGTTCGGCTGCTTTTACGAGATTAAAAAAAGCCCAATTCAGAGAACTGGGCTTTCTTAGATCAACTTTGTTAAATAACGTTTCCGTTACTTCACATCCATCTCAATTATTTAATATCAATATGCTCAAAGCCTTTGATAAGGTCATCAAGTGCTTTCATCTGCTTCAAGAACGGCTCTAGTTTGTCTAGAGGTAGCGCAGATGGGCCATCACAACGAGCTTGGTCTGGGTTTGGGTGAGCTTCAATGAACAGACCCGCAATACCCGTAGCAAGACCCGCTTTAGCAAGTTCAACCGTTTGCTCACGACGACCGCCAGATGCAGCACCTGATGGGTCACGCATTTGTAGAGAGTGCGTCACGTCGAAGATGATTGGGCTACCGTTTGAAGACTTCTTCATTACGCCAAAGCCAAGCATATCCACAACAAGGTTATCGTAACCCATGCAAGCGCCACGCTCACAAAGGATGATGTTGTCATTACCGCACTCAGCGAACTTATCAACGATGTTGCCAACTTGATTCGGGCTCATGAACTGAGGCTTCTTCACGTTGATTACTGCGCCAGTCTTAGCCATTGCTTCAACAAGATCAGTTTGACGAGCTAGGAATGCAGGTAGTTGGATTACATCAACCACATCCGCAACAGGCTGAGCTTGAGCTTCTGTGTGGATATCAGTAATGATCTTCACGCCGAAAGTATCTTTCAGCTCTTGGAAGATTTTGAGACCTTCTTCCATTCCTGGACCACGGTATGAATGAACTGAGCTGCGGTTCGCTTTATCAAAAGACGCCTTAAATACGTAAGGGATGCCCAGCTTCTCGGTTACTTTTACATAGTGCTCACAGATCTGCATAGCAAGATCGCGAGATTCAAGAACGTTCATGCCTGCAAATAGCGTAAATGGCTTGTCGTTAGCAATTGGCATATCGCCAATATGAACTGTTTTCTGTTCCATCATATTCTCTCTAAATAATTATTAATTAGTGAACGACCACTGTCTTTTCGTTCATGACGTTCACTTGAGATTTCAGTAACTCAGATGCCGGGTCATCTGGGCATTGGTCGATAAAGTATTGATAATCGGTTGCGGCTACTTGGTGACAGTCTAGCTGCTGATAGATAAAACCGCGGTCACGGATTTCATATGGGTCATCAGGTACAAACGTCAAAGCAAGGTCAGTACACTTCAATGCAAGTGTATAACGCTCTTCTCGCAGCAGTGCACTCTTGAGCAGGGCTAACCACTTACCAATAATTGTTGGGTGGTCGGCGACTTCTAAGTGCTCAGGTTTCACCTTAGCTAATGGGCCATCATGGCCAATTAACCATGCTCGCAGCGTTTGCTCGCCAACATACTCACCGTTATAAGGGTTAATATAGGCTGCAGCTTGCCCGTACCAACTTACTTTAAGTAAGAATTGAGTCGGGAAAGAGACGCCCTCTACAGGAAAGCCTAGCTTGCGACCTAGAAAAAGAAAGATCGCCCCCAGACTCACTGGAATGCCTTTCTTTCTCTCAAGCACTTTATCGATGAACGCGTTTTCCGAAGAGAAATACGCATCTTTATCGCCAGCAAAACCCCATTCATAAAAGAATAGTCGAATAAAAGATTCAAACTTCTGCTGTTCATCGGTTTCATTAACCAAAGCAAACTCGGCGTCTTTTAACAATCTCACCAGCTCTTGCTCTGCCCAACTGTCTTGAGTTTCTGGGTTAATCGCTTTATTTAAGATCAATGCACCTTCAGCTAACTCTAGCTGGTCAAAGTCTTCATCAAAAAATTCGTACATAGATAGTTAACCGAAATAAGGAGATAATTAACCGAAAAATGTTGGTGTCTTGGTCATTGCGATTTTGCCTGCCATCGCTAACCAGCCAAGCGCACCAAAGAAAGAGAATACTCTCAGTAGCTTGTTTTTACCTAGCTTAAGCGCAAAGAAACCTAATGCGATGTAAGCCATAACACAAGTTAGTTTTTCGGTTAACCATGGTGCTGCTGGTGTAAATGGAATAAAGCCAGTGATGAAAATCAAACCAATACCCGATAGCAATAGCAACGAGTCATTGATATGAGGGAAACGCTGCAAGAAAGGATGCTTAAGCTTAGGTGAGTTAGCCATCATAAGAGCGAAACGAATCGAGAGAAGTAGCGCACTTATAGCAATCGTTAATAGGTGAAAATGTTTTAGACCTTCGTACATGGTATTCCTTTATATTTTTATATGTGCTTTCGTTAACACGAGCCTCACAATACCCGTTAATGCTCTGTAGTTCTGCATAAAATCTCTGTATTTCTGCGTTAAATGCATTATCGGGTTAAATGTATTGTCGAGTTAAAGGTATCAATTTAGCAAGTTCATCATCCATTGCTCACAAGACGATTAACAATCACTAACTATGAACAGTAACGACCCAATGTCACTCGGTCATTACCACCGTAATCTTTCTCTGTGACAACATCGAGATAACCGAGCGCCTGCATAATCTCACGAACTGCCAAACCTTGGTCATAGCCGTGTTCAAATGCTAACCAACCTTCATTTTCCAAAAAGCCACGTGCGTTTTCAGAAATGTATCGAATATCTGCAAGCCCTTTCTCTTCAGCAACCAGTGCTGTGATCGGCTCAAAACGCACATCGCCTTGAGATAAATGAGGATCATTCTTCTCAATGTATGGCGGGTTAGAAACAATCAGAGAGAATTTCACAACGCCTTCAGAGCTCAAAGGCTCAAACCAACTACCATGCAAAAAAGTCGCATTGGTGATGTTGAGACGCTGTGCATTCTCTGTCGCAAGCTGCTGCGCTTCAGGGCGAAGATCAATACCCGTCACCTGTCGATTCGGCATCTCAGACGCTAATGCTAACGCGATAGCACCTGTACCTGTCCCTAAATCGAGAATCGCGCCTTGCTTGCCAAAGGTTTTATCCAACGCTACTTCAACCAAACGCTCGGTATCTGGGCGTGGGATTAATGTAGAAGGGGAAACTTTTAACGGCAGTGACCAAAACTCACGCTCACCGATAATGTAAGCCACAGGCTCACCGGTTAAGCGACGTTTTAGAAGGGCATTGAATTCAGACTCTTGCTCAGAGGTGAGATGCTTCTCAGGCCAAGTCAGTAGGTAAGATCTTGGTTTATCTAAGGCGTGACAAAGCAGTACCGCGGCATCAATAGAGGGTGATGTGTTATCACCCTCTTGAAGCTTTACGATTGCTGCTTTTAAAGCACTTTCAACCGTATATGCTGACTGCATACTGGTTAGTTGTTCTCTGCAAGTGCAGCAAGCTGATCGGCTTGGTGCTCTTGAAGTACAGGATCAAGCAAGCTTTGCATGTCACCTTCAAGTACTTCGTTAAGACGGTAAATTGTAAGGTTGATACGGTGATCCGAAACACGGCCTTGTGGGTAGTTGTACGTACGAATACGGTCACTACGGTCACCCGAACCTAGTAGGTTACGACGTGTATCAGAAACCGCTGCCGCGCGGCGCTCTTCTTCTGCTTGAACAATACGAGCAGCAAGAACAGCCATCGCTTTCGCTTTGTTTTTATGCTGAGAACGCTCGTCCTGACACTCTACTACTGTACCCGTTGGTAAGTGAGTAATACGGATTGCTGAATCCGTGGTGTTAACGTGCTGACCACCCGCGCCTGATGCACGGAAAGTATCAATTTTAAGGTCGCCCGCTTTGATTTCTGGAAGATCCGCTTCTGGGATCTCAGGCATAACCGCAACCGTACATGCTGACGTGTGAACACGGCCTTGAGATTCGGTTTCAGGTACACGTTGTACACGGTGACCGCCTGACTCAAACTTCATGGTGCCGTAAACAGCGTCGCCACTAACCTTAGCGATCATCTCTTTGTAGCCGCCTTGCTCAGAAGCATTGCTGCTCATGATTTCAACACGCCAACCTTTCTTCTCAGCAAACTTAGAGTACATACGGAACAGGTTGCCCGCGAAGATACCTGCTTCATCACCACCCGCACCTGCGCGGATTTCTAGGAAACAGTTACGCTCATCGTTTGGATCTTTTGGAATAAGAAGAATCTGTAGCTCATCAGTCAGACGCTCAATTGCTGCTTTCGCATCTTTGATTTCATCTTGAGCCATTTCACGCATTTCTGCGTCGTCTTCGTTTGCCATCTCTTCAGCAGCTTCTAGATCTTCTTTCGCTTGCTGGTATGACTGGAAGCAAGCTGTCACTTCTTCAAGTTGAGAGTATTCTTTCGAAAGTGCACGGAATTTGTCTTGATTCCCGATTACATCTGGATCACCAAGTAGATGTTGAACTTCTTCATAGCGTTCAACAAGTGTTTCAAGCTTTACTAGAATCGAGGCTTTCATAATGTCTTATCTTGTTGGAGGTCTAATATTATTGAGGGTTTTCTAAGCCCAAACTCTGTCTAATGACCATTAATTTTGCAGGTTCTCCTTGCTCAGCTGCACTTTGAAGTGCGCGCGTTGGAGCATGGATCAATTTGTTTGTGAGCTTATTGCTGAGCTCGAGTAAAACTTTTTCAGGGTCACCGCCAGCGGCAAGCGATTGTAAACTTTTACTTAATAATTCTTCGCGGATTTCGTTAGCCGATTTACGGTAATCTCGAATACTGTCTACCGCTTGTAAAGAGCGCATCCAACTCATGAACGCGGCACTTTCTTCACTGACGATCGCTTCAGCTTGAATCGCTTCAACTTTACGTTGTTCGATATTGCCATCAACAATCGACTGCAAATCATCAACCGAATAAAGGTAGGCATCATTTAGATCACCAACCTGCGATTCCACATCACGCGGAACCGCAATATCAACCAGCAACATAGGTTGATGTTTTCTTGTTTTCAGTGCAGTTTCCACCATGCCTTTACCAATGATAGGTAACGGACTTGCGGTTGAGCTGATCACGATATCTGCTCGATGCAGATGATCAGGGATCTCATTAAGGCTGATCACTTCAGCACCAAACTCGTGAGCTAGCCCTAAGGCACGCTCACGAGTTCGGTTAGCCACAATCATCTTGGTGCAGCCATTTGCTGAAAGGTGCTTAGCCACCAGCTCAATGGTTTCACCCGCACCAACCAGTAACACGGTTGAATCTGCGATGGATTCAAAAATATGCTTGGCTAAGGTACAGGCTGCGTAAGCTACAGAAACCGCGCTTCCGCCGATTTCAGTTTCAGTTCGAACACGCTTCGCAACAGAAAATGATTTCTGGAATAGTTTTTCCATTGAAGCATCAACGGATTTGTTCTCTCGCGAGTCCGTATACGCTTGCTTCACCTGACCTAAGATCTGCGGTTCACCCAAGACTAAAGAGTCCAAACCACAAGCAACGCGCATTAAGTGTTTAATCGCCGCCTGCTCTTCATGGATATAAAGGCTTGGCTTTAGCTCTTCTGGGCTAACTTGATGGAAAACCGACAACCAATCGATGAGTTTGTTTTTAGCCACGCCTTTAACGTCGCAATACACTTCAGTTCGATTACAGGTAGAAAGTATGACACTTCCATTCACGTGTGCATTTGCGTTAAGTTGCTTGAGTGCCTCAGATAATTTATCTGGACCAAAAGCGACTTTTTCTCGCAATTCAACCGACGCTGTATTGTGATTGATACCTACGGCAAGCAAAGACATGTATCAGAAGTTCTCGATCAGGGAATGGAAACAAGGGGCGAATTTTACTTGATGCATGGCTCTATTTAAAGAGCAAGCGGGATTTGTTTTCCTGAGTTCGTGAATTCAATGCTATAGTTGAAGCGTTTTTTAGATAAATTTGAACAAGTTGTGAGCAAACATGAGCAAGCTTCTCAAAATCGCGTCTCTTATTTTTATGGCCATAACTATGGTGGGTTGCTCGTCTATCCCAGAACAACCAACCAGCGTTGAATGGCAAAGTCATCAAGATCGGCTTTTACAGATAGACAACTATCAAGCCTCAGGCAAGCTCGCTTACATTTCCCCAGAGCAACGTCAAAGCCTAAATTTCATTTGGAAACATTCACCAAATCAAAGTCAATTAAGGCTCACTACTTTTCTCGGTCAAACTGCACTGAACCTAACCATAGATCCATCGGGTGCAAAAGTCGTGACCTATGGCGATCAAGTATTTACTCATGCGAGCGCTTCAGTCTTGGTTGAGCAGCTGACAGGTTTACAGATCCCTATTGATCACCTGCCACAATGGTTCCTTGGCATTCCAGACCAAGCCGATAGCTACCAATTGAACACGACCAACACGCTTGAATCTCTCACCAAACAAGTCAGCAACCAATTATGGACACTGAGTTTTGCTAACTATCGCAATACAGAGATGCCGAATAAGCAACTATCGGGTGAAGACAACACTAAGGTAGAGATAATCCCACTCCCTACTCGATTGTCATTCAAGCAAGACAATAACAAAATCAACATTGTAGTTTCGAAGTGGACACTGAAAAGATGATAACAACGCCAACCCATTGGCCTTCTCCGGCTAAACTGAATTTATTTCTCTATATCACTGGTCGACGTGACAACGGCTATCACGAGCTTCAAACTTTGTTTCAGTTTGTTGATTTTGGCGATGAACTAACGGTTGCCGTTAATGAAGAAACGAACTCAATCACAATCACAATCACACCGGAAATACCAGACGTTGCAACAGAAGACAACCTGATTTGGAAAGCCGCGACCGCTCTTCAACAATATACATCGACTTCTTTCGGTGCCGATATTGAGCTTAAGAAAGTACTTCCGATGGGAGGTGGCATTGGTGGAGGCTCTTCAAATGCCGCAACCGTGTTGGTCGCACTTAACTATCTATGGCAACTCAACCTGTCTGATGATCAGCTCGCAGAGATCGGATTGAAACTTGGCGCTGACGTTCCTGTGTTCGTTCGAGGCCATGCAGCCTTTGCGGAAGGGGTTGGAGAACAGCTTCAGCCCGCTAATCCGGATGAAAAATGGTATCTTGTTGTTAAGCCTCAAGTGAGCATAGCAACTGTAGACATATTCACACATTCAGAATTAACTCGAAATACGCCGAAGCGAGCGCTATCAACGCTTCTAGAGCAAGAATACGTAAACGATTGCGAAAAAATTGTGCGAATGCTGTACCCAGAGGTTGATAAGCAACTTTCATGGCTGCTACAATACGCGCCGTCGAGATTGACTGGCACTGGTTCGTGCGTTTTTGCTGAATTTAGCAGCAAAAAAGAAGCCGAATTGGTGTTGGAACAACTGCCTGACACAGTTTCCGCTTTTGTAGCGAAAGGACGAAACATTTCTCCTTTAAAAGAAACTTTGGCTGAATACCACTCAGCCCACCCACAATCTATTTAAAACTGGACGCAACCCGAGGTTTCCACCGTGCCTGATATGAAGCTATTTGCTGGTAACGCAACACCTGAACTAGCCCAACGTATTGCTGATCGTCTATACATCTCTCTTGGCGATGCTACTGTAGACCGTTTTTCTGATGGCGAAGTCGCTGTTCAAATCAATGAAAACGTTCGTGGTAGCGATGTATTCCTGATTCAATCAACTTGTGCACCAACCAATGACAACCTTATGGAATTGGTGGTAATGATTGACGCAATGCGCCGTGCTTCTGCTGGCCGTATTACTGCTGTAATCCCTTACTTCGGTTATGCCCGTCAAGATCGTCGTGTACGTTCTGCTCGTGTGCCAATTACTGCAAAAGTTGTTGCAGACTTCCTTTCTAACGTTGGCGTTGACCGCGTTCTTACTATCGACCTACACGCAGAGCAAATCCAAGGCTTCTTCGATGTACCTGTTGATAACATCTTCGGCACTCCAGTTCTTCTAGAAGACATGGCTAACCGTGGCCTAGAAAACCCAGTAGTGGTTTCTCCAGACCTTGGTGGTGTTGTACGTGCTCGTGCAACGGCTAAAGCGCTAGGTGATGTTGACATCGCTATCGTTGATAAGCGTCGTCCACGTGCTAACGTTTCTGAAGTAATGAACCTAATCGGTGATGTTGAAGGTCGTGACTGTGTTATCGTTGATGACATGATCGATACGGGTGGCACACTATGTAAAGCAGCTGAAGCGCTTAAAGAGCGCGGTGCTAAGCGTGTATTCGCTTACGCAACTCACGCTGTTTTCTCTGGTACTGCTGCGAACAACATCAAGAACTCTGTTCTAGACCAAGTTATCGTAACGGATTCTATCTCTCTATCTCCAGAGATGGCTGCGACGGGTAAAGTGACAACACTTAGCCTTTCTCGCATGCTTGCTGAAGCGATTCGTCGTATCAGCAACGAAGAATCAATCTCAGCGATGTTCAACTAATCAAAGCCCAATAGCTTTTTTTACAAAAGCTTGGTTTTAGAAACACGCGAGAGAAAGATATTAAGCACTTCAGTCAATGAAGTGCTTTTTTTATGTCTGAGTAATATTGCACTGCTAGTTATCACAAACAGGAATAATCGCGCAGCTATCAGCTAGCTCGCACCTTTTTCATAAACTGTGATATCATACGGCGCTTTTTGAAATCCCAAGAGAGATCCATACCTTGAGCCAACAAATAAAACTTCTCGTTGGACTGGCTAATCCAGGTCCAGAATACGCCAAAACTCGCCACAACGCGGGCGCTTGGGTAGTTGAAGAATTAGCGCGTGTACATAACGTGACACTAAAGAACGAACCAAAGTTCTTTGGCCTAACGGGTCGTATCATGGTTCACGGTGAAGATCTTCGTTTGCTGATCCCAACGACTTTTATGAACTTGTCAGGCAAAGCAGTTGCAGCCTTAGCAAAGTTCTACCAAATTAAACCAGAAGAGATCATGGTCGCTCACGATGAGTTAGATCTGCCTCCTGGTATTGGAAAGTTTAAAAAAGGTGGTGGTCATGGCGGACATAATGGTCTGAAAGACATCATCAGCAAGCAGGGTAACAATAAAGAATTCTATCGTCTTAGATTAGGCATCGGCCATCCAGGACACAAAGATAAAGTTGCAGGTTATGTATTAGGCAAAGCTCCTCAAAAAGAGCAAGAGTGTATCGAGGCCGTCGTTGACGAATCGGTTCGCAGCCTAGACATCTTATTAAAAGATGGCCTACCAAAAGCACAAAATCGCTTACATACGTTCAAAGCAGAATAAGGTTTATATCATGGGTTTTAAATGTGGCATCGTTGGTCTACCAAACGTTGGTAAGTCAACTCTGTTTAACGCACTGACTAAAGCAGGCATCGAAGCAGCAAACTTTCCATTTTGTACGATCGAACCAAACACAGGTATCGTTCCGGTTCCAGATCTACGCTTAGATGCATTAGCAAAAATTGTTAATCCACAGAAGATCCTTCCAACGACAATGGAATTCGTAGATATCGCGGGCCTAGTTGCTGGCGCATCTAAAGGTGAAGGTCTTGGTAACAAATTCCTAGCTAACATCCGTGAAACTGACGCTATCGGTCACGTTGTACGCTGCTTTGAAAATGAAAACATTGTTCACGTTGCTGGCAAAGTATCTCCAATTGAAGATATCGAAGTGATCAACCTAGAACTTGCGCTGGCTGACTTAGACAGCTGTGAGCGTGCAATTCAACGTAACGCGAAGAAAGCGAAAGGCGGCGACAAAGACGCTAAATTCGAAATCACTGTACTAGAAAAGCTACTTCCAGTTCTAACTGAAGGTGGTATGGCACGTACTGTTGAACTTGGCAAAGAAGAAGCGGCAGCAATCGGCTACCTAAACTTCCTAACGCTTAAGCCAACAATGTACATCGCAAACGTTGCAGAAGATGGTTTTGAAAATAACCCATACCTAGACGCTGTTCGTGAATACGCAGAAAACGAAAACAACGTTGTTGTTGCTGTTTGTGCAGCAATCGAATCAGAGCTTTCTGAGCTTGATGACGAAGATCGCGAAGAGTTCCTTGCGGATATGGGTATCGAAGAACCAGGTCTTAACCGAGTGATCCGCTCTGGTTACGAACTACTGACTCTTCAGACTTACTTCACAGCTGGTGTTAAAGAAGTTCGTGCTTGGACAATCCCTGTAGGTGCAACTGCGCCACAAGCAGCGGGTAAGATCCACACAGACTTCGAGAAAGGTTTCATCCGTGCTGAAGTTGTTGGATTCGATCACTTCATCGAATTTAACGGTGAGAGCGGTGCGAAAGACGCAGGTAAATGGCGCCTTGAAGGTAAAGAATACATCGTTAAAGATGGTGACGTTGTTCACTTCCGCTTCAATGTATAATTCTGATTAAACATCTAGAAAAAAGGCCAGTGAATTCACTGGCCTTTTTGTTTTTCCCCTTTCTAAATTGTCCCTCACCAGAAACTTAACTTCCTATATATATCGCCTTTTAGACCTGTTTTTTGTCGACAAATACGCCTCTTTGCCTAAAAAGAAACCGAACAGATGTTTATTCGCGATTTATTCAAAAAAAAAGTTGACGGGTTTCACTCAACTCCGCATAATGCGCCCCGTTCACAGCGAAGCGGCAACGTTTCGAAATGAGCAACAATATGGAAATGGCTACTTAGCTCAGTTGGTTAGAGCACATCACTCATAATGATGGGGTCGCAG